>NZ_JBLZWV010000013.1:0-49566 GCF_056098905.1 Pseudomonas sp. TSO6
TCCCACAGGTACACCACAGGTCCTGAAACCTGCGGCGTACCTGTGGGAGCTGGCTTGCCGGCGATAGGGCCGGTGAAGGCAGCGGATGAATCAGACGAGATGCAGGTGGTTGTCCCAGAAGCCGGATGGCAGGTTCATCGGCTGCCCGACCAGTTCGGCCTTGCGGCAATCGTAGAACCGGCAACGGCCCTGCCCGGAGGTGACGACAAAGCCGTCTTTCACCGCGCCAACCCCTGCGCAATCAGGCATGGGTGCATCCAGGCGAACTGCGCCGCTGTCCAGGTCCCAGACAAACAGGCGGTTGGCCCGCGGCGCGGTCAGTGCCACCAGCCGCAGTTCGCTGTGGATGGCAACGCTTGCGGTGTACTGGGCCATGGCCTGCAACTGCCGCTCTGGCACCGGGAAGGCCTTGAACGGCTCGCCCGGGCGCTTGATCGCCAGCAGCTCGGCAGTTTCATCGGCATCGCCCATGAACTGCTGGCAGGCGGCGATGGTGCCATCGCTGCCCACCGCCAGGTGGCGCACGCTGTTCATCTGCTGGGCCAGGGTTTCCTTGCTCAGCAGGGTGCCGTCGCGTTGCATCAGCACCAGGCTCGGCTGCATGGCGTCGAGGTTCATCTCCACCCGGCTTTCGGCTTCGGTGCGAATACCGCCGTTGGCCACGATCAGCGTTTCGCCATCGGGCAGCCAGGCCACCTCGTGCGGGCCGATGCCGTGGGTCGGAATCTCGCCGGTGTGTACCAGGCGTTCACCTTCGAAGCGGTACACGCCGAGCACGCCCCGGCCCGGGTCGGTGGTGTCGTTCTCGGTGGCATACAGCCATTCGCCGCCTTTGTGCACCACGGCGTGGCCGTAGAAGTGCCGGTTCGGCTGCGAGGCTAACGTTTGCAGCAGGCGCCCGTCGCGCAAGTCGATCAGGTAGCTTTCGGTACCGGGGCGGCGGGCGACGAACAGGGCGATCGGCTGCTCGGGGTGGTGGATGATGGCATGGCAACGCTGGGCGACCTGGGTGCTGAACACCTGGGTGCCGTCCAGGCGGAAACCGACGGCATAGTGCTTGCCGTCGCCGTCGTCACGCGCCGAGAGCAGCAATGGTTCGCTGCCTTTTTTGCGGAACAGGCTCCAGCCGCCCAAGGTGAGGGCGCTGAGCAATACGCTACCGAGTTTGAGTGCCTGGCGTCGCAGCATGATCAGTCACCGTCGTTGGCATTGAAGCCCAGCTGGATGTTCAACGCCTTGGCCAGTTCGCCTTCGTGCAGGCGGTGGACGACGTTGAGGCTGTCGTAGATCTGGTTGAGGGTTTGCTGGCCCGCGTCGTCGGCCAACAGCTCACCGAGGGTTTTCTGGTTGTCGGCCAGCAGTTTGAGCGAGGTAGCGTAGGCGGCGTCGATCTTGTCCGCCAGTGCTTTCTGATCGCTGGGCAGCAGGCCGCGCAGGCCCTGGTTGTCGACCCCGACCCAAACGGTTTCGGCGGCCTTGAGGGTGGCCTCCAGGCTTTTCAGCGAGTTGTGGCTGCGCCAGGCTTCGGCTTGCAGCGGCTGCGCGATGCCCTTGCTCTGGCGACCCATCGGCGCACCCAGCTTCTTCTTCAGGGTATCCAGGGCGGTGACCTGGGAGCGCAGCAGGTCGGCGATTGCCTCGTGAGAGTCAGCGTAGCGCTGGTTCGGGAACTTGGTCATCTGCGAAAGCATGCCGTCGGTGCTGTTCCAGCCCTTGAGGATCTCCTCGGCCAGCACCTTCTGGTGTTCACCGATGGCCACCAGCAGCGGGCAGTAGCGGGCTTTCTGCTCGGCAGTGGCGATGTCCGGCTTGCTGTCGAACAGGATGTACTCGTAGGCCGACAGGCCACGAACCACCACGCTGGACTTGCCCAGGGTCGCGGCATCGACCGGCTTGTCGCCATTGACCAGCTGTTCGACCTGGCGGCCGACCAGGTTCTTCTTGTCGGGCCAGAACTGTACCTGCCAGGCGCGGTTGCCTTCGGCCAGCGGGCCGACCAGCAGCGGCTGCAACTCGGCCCAGGCCTTTTGCGCGTTGAGGAAGTCGGCGCGGGCCTTGTCCAGGTCTTCCTTGCCTTCGCAGTAGGCCAGGGCGCTGGCGGCCAGCGCGCGATCGGCTTCGACCCAGCGGCTGTAGGTGGGCAGAATGACCTGTTTGGCGATGGCGGCAGAGGTCACTGCTTGCGGATCCTGCGGCGAGCAGGCACCGAGGGCGAGTGCGGCGAGGCTGGTGAACAACAGTTTGGGTCGGAACATGCCCGGCTCCTTTGCGCGTTTTAAAGTGAGTTCAGGAACGCCAGCAACGCGGCGCGTTGCTCGGCATTGAAAGTGAGTACGAAATTGCGTGCCGCGTCGGCTTCGCCACCATGCCAGAGCACGGCTTCAAGCAGGTTGCGGGCGCGGCCGTCGTGCAGGAACTGGCTGTGGCCGCTGACCGTTTCGTTCAGGCCCACGCCCCACAGTGGCGGGGTCCGCCAGTCCTGGCCGTTGGCGGCAAATTCGGTGCGTTCGTCAGCCAGGCCCGGGCCCATGTCATGCAGCAGCAGGTCGCTGTAGGGGCGGATGACCTGATTGGCCAGCTCCGGCTCGGCGGCATCGGCAGCGGTGGTGAACTGCGGTGTGTGGCAACCCTGGCAACCAGCCTGGTAGAACAGGTTCTTGCCCGCCAGCACCTGCGGCGCGCCCACATCGCGGCGGGCCGGTACGGCCAGGTTGCGGGTGTAGAAGGTCACCAGGCGCAGGATATTGTCACTGACTTCCTTCTCGCCATCGGCGCCGTCACCGTTGGGCGCGGCCAGGCAGTCGGCCTGGGCAGGGGTGCAATCGTCCTTGGGTTGCAGGGTACTGGTCAGGCCCATGTCGCCGACAAAGGCGTGCACGTTCTGCTGGTTGACGTTGGGCTGCCCGGCCTTCCAGCCGAAGCGACCGACCACGGTCTTGCCCTGGGCGTCGTCCCACACCCGGTTGGCCCGCCCGCGAATGCCGTCGCGGTTGTGGTCGTCCGGGTCTTCGTTGGCCAGCAGGTCGGCTTCGGGGATGGCTTCGAGCAGGCCCAGGCCGATCATCGGGGGGGCTGCCCGCGCCGAAAAACGGGTGTCGGGGTGCATCACGCCATAGCCGAGCTGGGTAATCTGCAGGGTTGGCTTGCGCAGCTCGACCTGGTGGCCGTCCTTGAACGACACGGTTTCCTGGGTGTAGGTCACCCGCACCTTGCCTTCTGGCGCCACGCCAGGGATGGCCATGTCCTGCAACTGGGTGCCGTACACCGGCTCCGGTACCACGCCGAGGCGCTCGATGACTTTGGCGAGGTAGGGCTGGTCGGGGATCGACAGGCGTACCAGCATGCCCACCGCGTTGCTGTCATCCGGCTCTGGCGGGTGGCCACGGCCATCGCGCACATGGCAGTTCTGGCAGGCGTTGGTGTTGAACAGCGGGCCCAGGCCATCACGTGCGGTGGTGGTGGACGGGGCGATCACCCAGGGGTTGCGGAAGAAGCTGTTGCCCACGGCGAAGTCCAGGCGCCGCTCGGGCGAGAGGTTGGCCGAGGGCAATGAATAGGCGTTGCGGTCGCTGCGCTGCACGGTCGCCTTGCCACCCGACAACGCTTCGCCGGGCTCGGCCTGGGTGAAACGCGGGGCGTCGTCACAGGCGGCGAGGGCAAGGGTTAGCAGCAGGGGGGAAAGTCGGGACAGCGACGAGGACATCAAGGATCCTGGGCGTGAGCGAAAACCGGCGTGCAAGCTTAGCAAAGTGGGGGTGTTTGAATAAGAGCAATTTGCAATTGCTGGATGAAATCGGTGTCAGTTGGCCAGTGTTTGTGATGGCCTGGTCGGGCCCTATCGCCGGCAAGCCTGCCCCCACAGGTAAACCACCAGCCTCAAAACCTGTTGAGTACCTGTGGGAGCTGGCTTGCCGGCGATAGGGCTAGATGCCAAAAAGGCGACCCGAAGGCCGCCTTTTCTGAGAACCGCTACAGCAAGATCAGAATTCGTGATCTGCGGTGTCCGGGTTCAGGTTGGCAATACCCAGCTTGCCTGCAGCCTGCTCGATCGCACCGGTCTGCTTGACCAGGGCGGCGATGGCGTCACGCACGATCTGGTTGCCGGCTGCGTTGTCGGCAGCGATCAGCTGGTCGTAGTGCTCGCCTTTGAGGGCGTGGTCGACGATCACCTGGATCTTGGCTTCGGTGGCTTCCAGGTCGGCCTTGAGGGTGGCGTCGGTGGCCGGGTCTGCCTTGGCGACCAGCGACGACAGGCTCGGGCCGCTTACCTTGGTGCCGTCCGGGCGGGTGTACTCGCCCAGGTAGACGTTGCGGATGCCTTTGGCGTCATAGAAGTGCGAGTAGTGGGTGTTGTCGCTGAAGCAGTCCTGCTCGTCTTCCGGCGAGTTGGCTTCCAGCGAAACTTTCATGCGCTCGCCAGCCAGTTCACCCAGCGACAGGCTGCCCATGCCGAACAGCATCTTGCGCAGGCCGTCGTTGACCGGCTCCGCTTCCAGGGTGGCACGGTAGTTGTCGGCAACGTTCGGCGCCCAGTTGCCGACCATCTCTTCGAGGTCCTTGACCAGCAGGTCGGTGACCGCTTTCAGGTAGGCACGGCGGCGATCGTTGTGGCCGCCAGTGGCGCCCTGGCCTTCCAGGTAGTCCGACGCAGGGCGATTACCAGCGCCTGGGCCGGTGCCGTTCAGGTCCTGGCCCCAGAGCAGGAACTCGATGGCGTGGTAGCCGGTGGCCACGTTGGCTTCAGAACCGCCCAGTTCGTTCAGGCTGGCCAGCTTCTCGGGGGTGATGTCCTTGACGTCGACCTTCTCTTCGCCCACCTGGATCTCGGTGTTGGCGATGATGTTGGCGCCGGCGGCCGGGTTGCCCAAGGCGTGCTCGTAGCTCTTGTCGACGTAGTCGATCAGGCCTTCGTCCAGCGGCCAGGCGTTCACCTGGCCTTCCCAGTCGTCGATGATGGTGTTGCCGAAGCGGAAGGCCTCGGTCTGCAGGTACGGTACGCGCGAGGCGAACCAGGCTTCCTTGGCGGCCTTCAGGGTTTCGTCGTTGGGCTTGGCCAGGAACGCGTCGACTGCGGTCTGCAGGGCCTTGGCGGTGCTCAGCGAGTCGCTGTACACGGCGTAGACCATTTCGGCGTAGTGCTTGACCACGGCTTTGCCGGCGGCTTCGTCGACAGCCCCTGGCGCAGCAGCGGTGGTGCTGGCGGCAGCAGCAGGTGCCTGGGCTTGCGGCGCGGCGGCTTTGTCGTCCTTTTCACCGCAACCGGCGAGAGCGATGGCAATGGCCAGCAGACTGGCGGAGGCCAGAGGCATTCGAATCATTATTGGTTTTCCTGCATCGTGTGGTTGGACCAAGGGGTGGACCGTGCGCCGTGGCACGCGAAACCGCAACATCATGCGAAAGATTTGCATTTGCTGTAAAGGGGCGGGCGTGCAATTCATGTAATTGCCGGTCACAGCCTGTAACCCGGCAGGCCGGCTCAGAGCATCGAAACCTGATTGCGCTGCGCCTGCTTGAGGAAACTGGTCAGCTCACGGGCCGACAGCGGCTTGCTGTAGTGATAGCCCTGGCCCTCGTGGCAGCCCTGGGCAACGATGTAGGTTTCCTGTTCGGCGGTTTCCACCCCTTCGGCAATCACCTGCATCCCCAGGCTCTTGCCCAGCTGGATGATGGCGCGAACGATGGTGGCGTCGTCATCGTCGTCGAGCAGGTCCTGGACGAAGCTCTTGTCGATCTTGATCTTGTCCAGCGGCAGTGATTTCAGGTAGCTGAGCGACGAATAGCCGGTGCCGAAGTCGTCGATGGCAATCAGCGCCCCGGAGCGGCGCAGGCTCAGCAGGTGCTGGGCGGCCGTGCTGATGTCTTCCATCAGGCCGGTCTCGGTCACTTCCAGCTCCAGGCTGCGTGGCGGCAGGCGGTAGGCCTGCAGCAGGTTGTTGACCACCCGCGGCAGTTCACTGTGGTGCAGCTGCACGGTGGACAGGTTGACCGCCATGCGCAGCTCGCTGAAGCCTTGATCGTGCCATTCGCGCAGTTGCCGGCAGGCCTGGTCCAGTACCCATTCGCCGATGCTGATGATGCTGCCGTTCTGTTCGGCCAGCGGAATGAACTGGTCCGGCGGGACCATGCCCAGCTCCGGGTGCTGCCAGCGCAGCAGCGCCTCGACGCCGACCACGCGGTGGTCGCGGTAGCTGATCTGTGGCTGGTACACCAGGTACAGCTGGTTGCGCGGCAGGGCTTCGCGCAGGTCCTTTTCCAGCTCGCGGCGGCGGCGCATCTCGCTGTCGACGCTGGCGATGTAGAACTGGTAGCGGTTGCGCGAACGGGCCTTGGCCAGGGTCATGGTCTGTTCGGCTTTCTGCAGCAGTTTCTCGGTGCTGTCGCCGTCTTCGGGGAACAGGGTGATGCCGATGGTGGCGCGCAGGCGGATCTGCTGGTGGTGGTCGAGGTCGAAGGGCACTTCCAGGTCGTCGAGGATGCTTTGCGCCAGTTCGGCCGCCTCGTAGGGCTGCTCGATATTGGCCTGCACCAGGGCAAACTGGTCACCGCCTAGCCGCGCCAAAGCGCCCAGGCGGCCGCTGTGGGCCCGCAGGCGGTCGGCCAGGGCCAGCAGCAGCTGGTCACCGACCTGGTAGCTGAACTGCTCGTTGATGCCCTTGAAGTCGTCCAGGCCCACGCACAGCACCGCCACACGGTGTTGCAGGCGGCCGCCGTCGACGAGAATCTTGTCCAGTTGCTGCTGCAGTTGCTGGCGGTTGGGCAGGCCGGTGAGGAAATCGTACTGGGCCATGCGCTGCAGGCTGTTTTCGGCTTCATGGCGCAAGTGGGTATTGCGCTCGATCGATGCCAGCAGCTGGTTGGCGGTATTGACCCAGAGGCCCAGTTCGTTCTTTTCGTGGCCCTTGAGTAGCGGTATCTGGTGCTGGCTGGGGCGGTCGGGGTTGATCTGGGTGAGGTGCTCGATGATCTTGGACAGCGGCTTGGTCAGCAGCCAGTGGTAGACCAGGTACAGCACCAGGCCCATGGCCAAGGCCCGCAGTACGCCGGAAATGAAGATGATCACCGCGTTGATCAGGAAGTCTTCGCCGTAGGACGAGGTGTCCAGGGTAATGCTCAGGTCGCCGTAGTATTCGCTGTAGGGGCCGCGGCCGACCAGTTGCGTGGTGTAGGTGCGTTCCTGGCCGAGGATCGGGTCGGTCAGCCAGCGCATGGGCATGTCCTGCAGCGGGCGGGACTTTTCTGCCAGCATGGTTTCGTTGGGGTGGCCGATGGACGCCATGCGCACCGACTCGTCCTGGAACAGGCCTTCCATCACCTGCATGCCCATTTCGCGGTCGAGGCTGTACACCGCCTGGGTGGAGGGGTCGCGGAACATGTCGAGGATGCGCTGGGCATCGTTGTTCACGGCCTGGCGGGTCTTGTAAGTGTCGTAGACAATTTGCGCACAGCTGAGCACGACGCCAACCGCCAACGCCGACAGCAGCACGACCCTGAGCAACTTGACCGACAAGCTGTTCCGCAATTCCAGCTTCAATGGGGTTTCCTTAATCCATGCGCATGGCATCATTTTGCCATCAACGATGACGATACACTACCGGCCGATCATGAGCAGTGTATCGGTTGCCTGACCCCGCAACTTGAGTGCGCTGTGTCAATCTTCCAGAGGTTTGATGTTAGCGCGGTATACGGGCTGAGCAAGCAAAACCGTGCCGGCCTCTTCGCGGGCACAGGCATAAAAAAACCCGGCACATGGCCGGGTCTTTACGTTCAGGGCTGAAGGACTCAGGCCTTGAAGGTGTTGCCTTCGAACTGCTCGGCAACGAAGGCCCAGTTGACCAGGTTCCAGAACGCCTCGACGTACTTCGGACGCAGGTTGCGGTAGTCGATGTAGTAGGCGTGTTCCCAGACGTCGCAGGTCAGCAGCGGGGTGTCGCCGCTGGTCAGCGGGCAACCGGCGCCGATGGTGCTGGCCAGGGCCAGGGAACCGTCAGCTTTCTTCACCAGCCAGCCCCAGCCGGAACCGAAGGTGCCAACCGAAGTCTTGGTGAACTCTTCCTTGAACTTGTCGAAGGAACCGAAAGCGGCGTTGATGGCGTCAGCCAGGGCACCGGTCGGTTGGCCACCGGCTTTAGGTGCCAGGCAGTTCCAGTAGAAGGTGTGGTTCCAGACCTGAGCGGCGTTGTTGAAGATGCCACCCGAAGAGGTCTTGACGATCTCTTCCAGGGTCTTGCCTTCGAATTCGGTGCCTGGGACCAGGTTGTTCAGGTTCACGACATAGGTGTTGTGGTGCTTGTCGTGGTGATACTCCAGGGTTTCCTTGGAGATGTGCGGCTGCAGGGCATCGTGGGCGTACGGCAGCGGCGGCAATTCAAAAGCCATGGTGGATCTCCTGATTCAGGTCTAGTTCGCGGTTTGCGCAGGGCCGATCACGGGCGGCCCTATGAGCGTCGGCGAGTTTGTACTCTTTGCGACGCAAGGGGTCGATCATAGCACCAGCCCCGGCGCATAACCACGCAACAAACATAGGGAATAGAGGTTCCGCAGCGGTTGGCGGGTACCGACCAGTGGTGGTCGTTTCCAGGCCAACCGATGTGTGCCGGGCCATGCAGGCCAGAGCTCAGTTGAAAATCAACTGCGCCGCCACCGCGAACATCATCACCGCCACCATCAGGTCGAGCATGCGCCAGGTCGCCGGGCGGGCCAGCCACGGTGCCAGCCAGGCCGCACCGATCGCCAGGGTCGAGAACCACAGCAGCGACGCACTGGCCGCCCCGGCCACATAGGCGCCAGGCTCGGTCTGCTGGGCGCCCAGCGAGCCGATCAGCAACACCGTATCAAGGTAGACGTGCGGGTTCAGCAGCGTTACTGCCAGCGCACTGAGCAGTACGGCACGGCGCGAGCGCATGCCTTGGCCTTCCTGGTGTTGCAGGCTTTGTTTGGAAAAGGCACTGCGCAGGGCTTTGGCGCCGTACCAGATGAGGAACAACGCGCCGCCCCAGCGCGCAACGGCCAGCAAGGTCGGGTTTTGCGCCAGCACCGTGGCCAGGCCGAATACCCCGGCAGCCACCAGCAGCGCGTCACAGACAATGCACAGCGCCGCTACCGGCAGGTGATGCTCGCGGCGCAGGCTCTGGGCGAGGACGAAGGCATTCTGGGTGCCGATGGCCATGATCAGGCCGAAGGCCACCAGCATGCCGTTGAGATAGCTTTGCCACATGGCGTGCCCTCCATAAAGGAAACGAAAGATGCTGGCCATTGTGGTGGTTGGCGCTGTATAAGAAAAACAAATAAAGCTGATCAGGCATTAGGAAAATCGATGTTCGACTACAAGTTGCTCGCCGCCTTGGCGGCGGTGATCGAACAGGGTGGTTTCGAGCGTGCCGCGCAAGTGCTCGGGTTGTCGCAGTCGGCCATCTCCCAGCGCATCAAGCTGCTCGAAGCGCGGGTCGGGCAACCGGTGCTGGTGCGTGCCACGCCGCCGAGCCCGACCGAAGTCGGCCGCCAGTTGCTCAACCATGTGCAGCAGGTGCGTCTGCTTGAACGTGACTTGCAGCGCCAGGTGCCGGCGCTGGACGAAGAGGGCATGCCGGAGCGCCTGCGCATCGCCCTGAACGCCGATAGCCTGGCCACCTGGTGGGCCGGTGCGGTGGGCAACTTCTGTGCGCAGCAGAACGTGCTGACCGACCTGGTGGTAGAAGACCAGGAAGTGGGCCTGAAACGCATGCGTGCCGGCGAAGTGGCGGCCTGCCTGTGTGGCAGTGAGCGCCCGGTTGCCGGGGCACGCAGCCTGCTGCTGGGGGCCATGCGCTACCGGGCGTTGGCCAGCCCCGGCTTCATGGCGCGGCATTTCCCCCAGGGTTTTGTCGCCAGCCGCCTGGCCCGCACCCCCGCTATCGTGTACGGCCCGGATGATTTCCTGCAGCATCGTTACCTGGCATCACTGGGCATCGAGGACGGTTTCCTGCACCACCTGTGCCCGTCGTCCGAAGGCTTCCTGCGCATGACCGAGGCCGGGCTGGGCTGGGGGCTGGTGCCCGAACTGCAGGCTCGGGAGCAGCTGGCCAGCGGGCAGTTGGTGGAAATCTGCAGCGATACCCCCATCGACGTGCCGCTGTACTGGCATCATTGGCGCAATGGCGGGCAATTGCTCGCGCAGCTGACCGACCACCTGCGGCACACCGCGCAGCAATGGCTGGTGCCCTTGTAGCCACGGCTGGCGTCAGTTGCATCTGAAATCTGGCAAGACGGAGTCTTACATGCGAATTCTGGTCACCGGCGCGAGTGGCTTCATTGGCGGGCGCTTTGCGCGCTTCGCCCTGGAGCAGGGCCTGGACGTGCGGGTCAGCGGCCGCCGCGCCGAAGGGGTCGAGCACCTGGTCAAGCGCGGCGCCCAGTTCATCCCTGGCGATCTGGGTGATCCCGAGCTGGCCCGCCGCCTGTGCCAGGGCATGGAGGCTGTGGTGCACTGTGCCGGCGCGGTGGGCAACTGGGGGCGCTACCAGGACTTCTACCAGGGCAATGTGGTCGTCACCGAAAACGTGGTCGAGGGCTGCCTGAAGGAACATGTGCGGCGCCTGGTGCACCTGTCGTCGCCGTCGATCTACTTCAATGGCCGCTCGCGCCTGGACATCCGTGAAGACCAAGTGCCGCGTCGTTTTCACGACCACTATGGGCAAACCAAGCACCTGGCGGAGCAAAAAGTGTTCGGGGCCCAGGAGTTCGGCCTTGAAGTGCTGGCGCTGCGCCCGCGCTTCGTCACCGGTGCCGGCGATGCCAGCATCTTCCCGCGGCTGATGCAGATGCAGCGCAAAGGCCGCGTGGCGATCATCGGCAACGGCCTTAACAAAGTCGACTTCACCAGCGTGCACAACCTCAACGAGGCCCTGCTCAGCGCCTTGTTCGCCGATGACCGTGCGCTGGGCCAGGCCTACAACATCAGCAACGACCAGCCGCTGCCGCTGTGGGACGTGGTCAACTACGTGATGCGCCAGATGCAGCTGCCGCAGGTTACCCGCTACCGTTCCTATGGCCTGGCCTACAGCCTGGCCGCGGTGAACGAGGTGGCCTGCATGTTATGGCCGGGGCGCCCGCAACCCACCCTGTCGCGCTTGGGGATGCAGGTGATGAGCCGTGATTTCACCCTGGATATCAGCCGTGCGCGGCAGTACCTGGACTACCAGCCCAAGGTCAGCCTGTGGACGGCGCTGGATGAATTCTGCGGTTGGTGGAAGCATTTGCCGCCTAGGCAGTAAAGCCGCTGGCGTGACAATGGTCATCAACGCGCCGCGCTTGCGGTTTATACTCGTGCCTCTTTGCGACTACCGCGGTTGAATGTATCCATGCGTAACCATGCTCACGATGACTTCGATGACGTGCCCAGCTTGCGGGCGGGGACCGTTGATGATGACGAACTGATGCCGGCGCACGTGGTGCGCAGCCGCCAGAAAGCCGCCCGCGGGGCCAGCACGGCGCCGTTGTGGGCGTTGCTCGGGGCCTCGTTCATCGCGTTGGCGGGCCTGGGCTGGTGGAGCTTCCAGCAGATCTCGCTGATGGAGCAGCAGCTGGTGGCGACCCAGGAGAGCTTTGCCCGCATCAGTGAAGAAGCAGCCGGGCGTTTGCAGGCGATCAGTGGCAAGGTGGAAGCGAGCGAGTCTGGTGTCACAACCAGCAGCGAGGCGCTGAAGCTGCAGTTGCGCCAGTTGCAGCAAGGCGTAGCCGGGCAGACCGGCGACCTGGGTAAGCGCCTGGAGCAGGTGCTGGCCGATACCCGTGAACAGCAGAAGGCTGTGACCGAGCTGCAAAGCCAGCTGCAGGCGCAGTTGAAGCTGGTGAATGGCGAGCTGGCCGCGTTGCGTTCAGGGCAGGTTGATGGCGGCAAGCTGGATGCCCAGTTGAAGGGCCTGAACGAGCAGGTTGCCGCGCTTAAGGCCGCGCAGGTGGATGGCGGCACGCTGGACGGGCAGCTCAAGAGCCTGGGCAGCGATGTGGCGGCGCTGAAGAAGCAGGGTAACCCCAGCGCTGCCATTCAGAGCCTGGAACAGGACATGCTGGTGCTGAAGAGCCAGATTGACAACCGCCCGGCTGCTGCGGCGTCCGGTGGTGCGTCGGTGCAGGAGTTCGATGCCTTCCGGGCGCAGATGACCCGCAACCTGAATACCTTGCAGAGCCAGGTTCAGAATCTGCAACAGCAGATCAACGCTCGGCCGTGACGCCCCAAGGGAGGGCGTTGCCCTCCTATCGCGACACAAGGCCGCTCCCACAATGTACGGTGTACGCCGATCCATTGTGGGAGCGGCCTTGTGTCGCGATGGGCCGCAAAGCGGCCCCGGCAACCATGATTACAACCGCGGATAATCGATATATCCCACCGGCCCCTTGCCATAGAAAGTCTCAGGCCGCGCCTCGTTCAACGGCGCATCCGCCGCCAGCCGCGCCGGCAGGTCGGGGTTGGCGATGAACGGCACCCCAAACGCCACTGCATCGGCCTTGCCACTGGCCAGGGCCGCATTGGCGCTGGCTTTGTCAAACCGCTCGTTGACGATGTACAAGCCGCCGAACGCTTCTTTGATCAATGGGCCGATGCTGTCATCGGCTTCCCGCTCCCGCGAGCAGATAAAGGCAATGCCCCGCTTGCCCAGCTCGCGAGCCACATAGCTGAACGTTTCGGCGCGGTCGGCATCACCCATGTCGTGAGCATCGGCACGCGGCGCCAGGTGCACGCCTACGCGGTTCGCGCCCCACACTTCGATGGCCGCATCGGTCACCTCCAACAGCAGGCGTGCACGGTTTTCCAGCGACCCGCCATAGCGGTCGGTACGCTGGTTGGTGCTGCTTTGCAGGAACTGGTCAAGCAGGTAACCGTTGGCGCCGTGAATCTCTACACCATCGAAACCGGCAGCCTTGGCGTTTTCGGCACCGCTGCGGTAGGCCTCGACGATGTCGTTGATTTCCTCGGTTTCCAGCGCGCGCGGGGTGGGGTAGTCACTCAGCGGGCGCACCAGGCTTACATGGCCCTTGGGCTGGATCGCGCTGGGGGCAACCGGCAGCTCGCCGTTCAGGTAGCTGGGGTGGGAGATACGGCCAACGTGCCACAGCTGCAGGAAGATGCGCCCGCCGGCGGCATGCACGGCCTTGGTGACGTTGTTCCAGCCACGCACCTGCTCATCGTTCCAGATGCCGGGGGTATCCGGGTAGCCGACGCCCATGGCACTGACCGAAGTCGCCTCGCTGAGGATCAGCCCGGCGCTGGCGCGCTGCACATAGTATTCGGCCATCAGCGCATTGGGTACGCGGCCTTCGTCGGCCCTGCAGCGGGTGAGCGGGGCCATGATGATGCGGTTGGGCAGTTGCAGGTCGCCCAGGGTAATCGGATCGAAAAGCGTGGTCATAGCGGTTACCTGCCTTGTCAAAGTGCTTGGCGCAGTTGTTCGAGGAACGCCTCGATGGTGGCTTCGTTGCGTTTGAAGAAGTGCCATTGGCCAATCTTCTGGCTGCTGATCAGCCCGGCGCGCTGCAAGGTGGCCAGGTGGGCGGAGACGGTCGACTGCGACAAGCCGCAGCGTTGGTCGATCTGCCCGGCACACACACCGTTTTCGGTGCTGTGGTACTGGTCGGGGAACTGCGTTGCCGGGTCTTTCAGCCAGCTGAGGATTTCTCGCCTGACCGGATGGGCCAGCGCTTTTATGATTTCGTCGAGATCGAGAGGCATGGGTTGAGGCTCGTTGTAGCGGTATATCGCGATAGGGCGAAATGTAAATCGCCCGATCCCGATATACAAATACGAAGAGGTTCTGAGCTGAGCACGAATCGCTATATCGCGTTATAACGATATGTCGGTGAGCGGTGCTAGACTGCGCCCATGAACTACCTCGCACACCTGCACCTGGGCGGCCCGGCGCCGCAACAACTGCTTGGCAGCCTGTATGGCGACTTCGTCAAGGGCTCGCTGGAAGGGCGCTTTCCGCCTGCGCTGGAGGCGGCTATCCGGCTGCACCGGCATATCGACAGCTACACCGATCGGCACCCGTTGGTGGGGGCAGCCCTGGCGCGCTTTCCGCGTGAGCGGCGGCGCTTTGCCGGCATCGTCCTGGATGTATTCTTCGACCATTGCCTGGCGCGGGATTGGGGCAACTACGCCGAGCAGCCCCTTGAGCAGTTTACTGGCGCGTTTTATCGGGTGCTGCTGGCGGAGCCAGAGCTGCCGGGGCGGCTGGCGCGGATTGCACCGTTCATGGCAGCGGATGACTGGCTAGGGGCGTATGGCGATTTTGCCACCCTGGAGCATGTGTTCAACGGCATTGCCCGGCGTTTGTCGCGACCTGAGGGCATGGCCGGGGTGATGGTGGAGCTGGAGCGGCTGTATGAGCCGCTGCTGGCGGATTTTCGCGAGTTCTACCCGCAGTTGCAGGCCTTTGCAGCGGCGCGCATGCCTGACAGCTGATTTTATTCGCCTGTTCCGGCCCTATCGCCGGCAAGCCAGCTCCCACAGGTTGAGCAACAGCTTCAAGACCTGTGGAGTACCTGTGGGAGCTGGCTTGCCGGCGATAGGGCCAGTACTGACAGCACAAAAAAATCAGGCAGCCCGCGCCTGCCGCCTTGGCGCTGCTTCAACTTCTTCAACCCCAAACAGCGCCAGGTGAATCGCCTGCTGCGCCTGCAACGCCAGCACCGCACGTTCCTTGCCCACGCTGCCAATCGGTTGCAGCAGGTGAATGCACACCTCGCTCCGCGGCTGGGCAAACAGGCGCATCAGGTGCGACACCAGGTCATCATCGCCAATGAACGGCGCAATCGGGTCGATCTGGCCATCACGCAAATACTGGATAGCCACCGGCTGCACGGGCACGCCGCGGTCGATGGCACCTGCCAGCAGGCGGCCATGGAAGGTGCGCAGGCTGCGACCGCTGGTAGTGGTGCCTTCGGGGAAGATCAGCAGCGGCCGGGCCAGCCCCAGTTGCCCGGCGATCTGTTCGCGCAGGCGCTGGCTGTCTCCCCCGCCACGGCGAATGAACAGCGTGCCGGCTTTTTCCGCCAGCCAACCCGCCACCGGCCAATGACGCACCTCGGCCTTGGACAGGAATGACAGCGGCAGCAGCATGCCGAGCAGGGGGATATCGGTCCACGAGACATGGTTGCTGACCCACAGCATCGGCCGCTGCGGCAACTCACCCACCACCCGCACATCGAAGGGCAGGGCGGCGACCAGGCGTTTCATGAACAGGCAGGTCCAGCGCTGGCGGCGTTCGAGGGGGGCCTTGAAGCCCAGGCGTTCACCGAGGGCGACAAGGCTGGCCATCAACATGCCCAGCAACAGTACCAGCAGCAGTCGGATCAGGCGGGCTACTACCCGCAGCTTCGGCATCACACCGCTGCCTTGAAGTGGCGGGCGTAGCGCGGGCACAGGTCGTCGCGCTTGAGCAGGATGAACACGTCGGCCACCTGGAAGTCCTCGTCCCAGCACGGTTCGCCGCAAATCTTCGCGCCCAGGCGCATGTAGGCCTTGAGCAGCGGTGGCATTTCGGCGATGACGTTACCCGGCAGGGCCAGGCTTGGCAGCGGCTTCTTCGGTTCGGCACGCAGGTGCTCGTTGCACAGGTAGCGGTCACGCAGGCGCTGCATCACGGCATGGGCCTGTATGCCGCCGTCCTGCATGGGGATGCTGGCGCAGCCCATCAGGTAGCTGTAGCGGCCCTCGTTGAGCACCGCGGCCAGTTCACCCCAGAGCACGGCGATGGTACCGCCGTTGCGGTAGTCGGGGGCTACGCAGGTTCGGCCCAGCTCCAGGATCGGGCCCTGCAGCTGCAACAGGCCGTGCAGGCGGAATTCTTCTTCGCTGTAGAAGCGGCCCAGGCTGCTGGCGGCCTGGTGGTCGAGCAGGCGGGTGGTGGCCACCAGCTCGCCGGTGCTCAGGTCACGCACACCAATATGGCGGCAGTGCACGTCGTAGTCGTCCATGTCCAGGCCCTGCTCGGCACCCTTGAGCTTGGCCTTGAATTCTGCGCTGAACACTTTGAAACGCAGGGCCTGGGCCTCTTGCAGCGCCGCGGCGCCAACCAGGCGTTCGGCTTGCAGACGGCGTTCAGTGCTGTTGTCGCCAGAGTGAGCGATCCGAGTCATTACGAGTCTCCATAAGCCAGCCATGAGGGTTGCGGCCGGTCGGCTTTGTTGTGCAAAGTCAGCCTAGGTAGACGCGGTGTCACCCCTGTGAATCTTTGGTGATGCTTGCGTGACACCCCCGAACCTTGACCAGAAAGCCCCAGCAAGGAGCCGTCCGATGGCCTGGTTGCAACGATTGAACGACCCGCTTCGCCACGCGCCGGCGGACACTCTGGGTGAAACCTATGCCGCGCTGCTCGAGCGCCTCGGCCCGGTTGCCCCCTTCGAACTGGCGGCACTGGGCGGGCGCGCGATGGCCACGCCGGGCCTGGCTTTTCTGGTGGGTTACCAGGCCGCCTTGCGCGTGCTGTGGCCCAGTGCACCGGCCAGCCTCGGCGCCCTGTGTGCCACCGAGCGGCGCAGCGTAAGGCCGGCGGACATGCATACGCGCCTGGACGGTTTGCGGCTGAGCGGCAGTAAGGACTTTGTCACAGCCGGGCTGGAGGCGGAGTGGCTGCTGGTGGCGGCGCGCAGCGAAACCGCAGGCGCGGCGCCACAATTGAACCTGGCGGTGGTCTACCCCGGGGAACCTGGCGTGACGCTGGAGCCATTGCCGACCCTGCCGCTGATGCCGGAGGTGGGCCACGGGCGCTTGCTGCTGGAGCAGGCAACGTGCGAGTTGCTGGCCGGTGACGGCTGGGATGCCTATGTGAAGCCGTTCCGCTCGCTGGAGGACTTGTATGTGCTCACGGCGCTTACGGCCTGGCTGTATGGCGTGGGGCAGGAAAGCGCCTGGCCACAGGATTTACGGCTGCAGCTGCTTGGGCTGCTGGCAGGGTGTGCGGAGGGCAGTCGGCAGTGTGCCGATAGCGTGAGTTGCCATTTGTTGCTGGGCGGGTTGTTTGCGCAGTTCCAGGCATTGCGGGGGGCGATCGATGCGGCCCTGGCGGCAGGGCCGGTGCATTGGGCACAAATCTGGCAGCGTGACCAAGGGGTGATGACGCTGGCCGCAGCGGCGAGAGAGAAGCGGCTGAACAAGGCTTGGGCTGCTGCGGGATTGTCATGAAGGCCTGATAGGTTTTTGTGAACCGATGATCCCGGGGGCCGCCTTGCGGCCCATCGCCGGCAAGCCAGCTCCCACATGGATCGCACAATGCCCAAGGTTTGTGCAGTGCCCAAGGTGTGTGCAGTACCTGTGGAATTGCCATGAAGGCTTGATAGATTTTTTCAACCGATGATCCCGGGGGTCCGTCCTGCGGCCCATCGTCGGCAAGCCAGCCCCCACATGGATCGCACAATGCCCAAGGTGTGTGCAGTACCTGTGGGAGCTGGCTTGCCGGCGATGGGCTGCGCCGCAGCCCCAAAATTTCGAGCTGAAACACAATGCTGAAAGGTCTGCTACTGGTTCTTTGCCTGGCCTTGGCAACCGCCGAAGCCGAGGAATGGCCTGATCCTGCCTGGCAGAACGACCCTGCCACGTTCGACTGGCAAGCCGTCGACGCCTACGCCTTCCCCCCTCGCACTGCCCCCGACCGCAGCGGCATCCGCACCGACGCGGTGCTGATCATCCGCGACGGCCGTATCCTCCACGAGCGCTACACCGCCCCCACCACTGCCGCCACCGCGCATCTGACCTGGTCGGTAAGCAAGAGCGTACTCGCCACGCTGATGGGCGTGGCCCAAGGCGAAGGACGCTTCCAGCTGGAAGATCCGGTCACCCGTTTCTACCCCGCCATGCGCGGTCATCCGGGCATACGCATGGCCGATCTGCTGCACTGGGCCAGTGGCCTGGACTGGCAGGAAGACTACGAATACGCCCCGCTCAAGTCCTCGGTGGTGGCCATGCTGTATACCCGTGGCCGCGAGGACATGGCGGCCTATACGGCGGCGCGGGGCGCGTCGGCCAGCCCCGGTCAGCGATTCCTCTACTCCAGTGGCGACAGCAACCTCCTGGCCGCCGCGCTGCGCGGCATGCTGGATGCCGGGCAATATCCCGATTACCCTTGGCACGCGCTGTTCACCCCGCTGGGTGTCGACAGCGCAGTGTGGGAGCGTGACCGGGCGGGCACCTACGTGGGCTCTTCCTATCTGTACCTCAGCGCCCGTGACCTGGCGCGTATCGGCTTGCTGATGCAGCGCGACGGCCGTTGGCAAGGCCGGCAACTGCTGCCCAAGGCCTGGGTGGCCTTCAACCGCACAGCGTTTGACCATGCCGAACCTGTGCCGGGTGAGGCCAATCCTGGCGGCCACTGGTGGCTCAACCATCCGCTGGCCGGCGCCGCGCGGCCTTGGCCGAGTGCGCCCGAAGACACCTACGCCGCCCTTGGCCACTGGGGCCAGGCGTTGTACGTATTGCCCGCGCAAAAGCTGGTGATCGTGCGCTATGCCGATGACCGCGACGGCAGTTACCAGCACGACGAACTGCTCAAGCGGGTACTAGCGGCATTGGCCGGGGAGGGCAGATGAAGCGGGCCTTGTTGGTGGTGCTGCTGGGCCTGTTGTTCTGGGCCTGGCAGGAGCGTCAGGCGCTGGCGGATTTCCCCGGCATCCTCTCGGCCTACTCGGCCAAGGAATACTGCTCGTGCCGCTTCGTCATGGGCTTCGAGCAGGCCTACTGCCAAGGTTATGTGAAGCAATGGCTGCCGCTGAGCCTGCTGGAGGAAAACAGCCAGCAGCGGCTAGTTACCGCCGAAGGGCTTGGGCGGCGCAACCAGGCTGCCTGGCAGGGCCTGCACGAGGGCTGCCGCTTGCTGCCATGAAGGCGGGCGGGTAAGGTTGGCGGCCTGGTTTCACGAGATTTGTCATGTTCAAACTGCCCCGTTTGCTGCCCGCCTTGTTGCTGGCTTTGTGCCTGCCCGCCCACGCCAATTGGCACCTCGATGGCGAATCGTCGCGCTTGTCGTTCATTACCGGCAAGAACGGTGACACCGCCGAAGTGCACCGCTTTCTGGTGCTGCACGGCACGGTCGACCGCAAAGGCGTGGCGGGGCTGAGCATCGAGATGGACTCTGTCAGCAGCGGCATCCCGCTGCGTGACGAGCAAATGCGCGACAACCTGTTCGAGGTCGGGCGCTTCGCCGAGGCCACGGTAAAGGCGCAGATCGATCTGCGGCCGATCAATGACCTGGCCGATGGTGCACAGATCGAGTTGCGCCTGCCGCTGACGGTCACAATGCATGGCCAGTCGCACAGCTACAACGCCTTGCTGCTGGCCACTCGCCTGGATGCGCGGCGGTTCCAGGTCGTGACCCTGGAACCGCTGCTGCTGCGCGCCGAGGATTTCGGTTTGCTGCCGGGGCTGGAAAGCCTGCGCAAGTTTGCCGGGCTCAAGTCTATCAACCCGTCGGTGCCGGTTAGCGCGGTGCTGATTTTCACCGCCCGCTGACATGCCGGGGCCGGTCTTCCCCTGGCGGGATGGCAACCAGTTCGAACTGCTGATCGACGGCCCCGAGTTCTTTCCGCGCATGCTGGCGGCAATCGTGGGTGCCGAGTTTCAGGTTGACCTGGAGCTGTACCTGGTCGAGGCCGGCGCCTGTGCCGAGGCCGTGGTCGAAGCGCTGGAGCAGGCCGCCCGGCGTGGTGTGCGGGTGCGTTGCCTGTTCGATGACTATGGCTCGCTGGCCTTCAACAGCGCCCTGCGCCAGCGCCTGCTGGAAGCCGGTGTGTACCTGCGCTGGTACAACCGCCTGCGCTGGAAGCGTGGCCTGCGCAACCTGTACCGCGACCACCGCAAGCTTTTGCTGGTGGACGAACGCTGGGCGGTGGTGGGCGGCACGGGCGTAACCGACGAGTTCTGGAAGCCGGGCGACGCGACCAGCGAATGGCATGAGGTGATGGTGCAGATTCAAGGGCCGGTGGTAACCGACTGGCAACTGCTGTTCGACCGCCAGTGGTCCGCCAACAATCGCCGCACCGCCTGGCGCCCTGCCGAAGGCTTCGGCCTGCCGCGCCTGCCCAAGTTGCCTGCCCACGGGCAGGGCATGGGCCGGGTGGCCTATGCCGACGCCCGTCAGCATCAGGACATCCTGCATTCGCTGGTGCGGGCGCTGAACAGTGGCAAGCAACGGGTATGGCTGGCCACGCCGTACTTCCTGCCGACCTGGAGCGTGCGCCGTTCGTTGCGCCGTGCCGCCAGCAAGGGGCTTGATGTGCGGCTGTTGCTGACCGGCCCACGCACAGACCACCCGTCGGTCCGCTACGCCGGGCACCGCTACTACCCACGCCTGCTGCGCGCCGGGGTGCGGATTTTCGAATACCAACCGTGCTTCCTGCACCTGAAGATGGCCGTGGTAGACGACTGGGTCAGCGTCGGGTCGTGCAACTTCGACCACTGGAACCTGCGCTTCAACCTTGAGGCCAACATCGAAGCGCTGGACCCGCCGTTGACAGCGGCGGTGGTGGCCAGCTTCGAGCGCGACTTTGCCTTGAGCCAGGAAGTCGACCTCGACCACTGGCATGCCCGCCCCCTCTGGCGCAGGGTGAAGCAGCGGATCTGGGGCTGGATCGACCGACTGGTGGTCCACGTGCTCGACCGCCGTGACTGACAGCGGCTATCGTGCATTGACTGTTAACCGAAGGAGTGGGTGCGATGACGGCGAAGAAGATTCTGATGCTGGTGGGCGACTACGTCGAGGATTACGAAGCGATGGTGCCGTTCCAGGCCTTGAGCATGGTGGGCCATACCGTGCATGCGGTGTGCCCGGAGAAACTGGCGGGGCAGACCGTGCGCACTGCCATCCATGATTTTGAGGGTGAGCAGACCTACAGCGAAAAGCCGGGGCACAACTTTGCCCTGAATTACGACTTCGTGCGGGTGCGGCCCGAGAGTTACGACGCGCTGCTGATCCCGGGTGGCCGTGCGCCGGAGTACCTGCGCCTGGATGAAAAAGTGCTGGAGCTGGTGCGGGCGTTCGACCAGGCCGGCAAGCCGATTGCGGCGGTGTGCCATGGTGCTCAGCTGTTGGCGGCGGCGGGTGTGCTGGAGGGGCGCGAATGCAGCGCGTACCCCGCGTGTGCGCCGGAAGTGCGTCTGGCGGGCGGCACGTTCATCGACATCGCGGTGGACCAGGCCCATGTGGATGGCAACCTGGTGACTGCACCGGCCTGGCCAGCCCACCCGGCGTGGCTGGCGGCCTTCCTGAAAGTGCTGGGTACCCGTATCGTCTGACCGGGCCCCTTCGCAGCACAAGGCTGCTCCTACAGGGACCCCACAACACTCAGGTCTTGTGCTGGCCCTGTAGGAGCAGCCTTGTGCTGCGAAGAGGCCGGTACAGGCAATGCAGCTCTCTCAGGCTTAGGCTACTTGCTCAACCCAGTCATTGAGGTTGTAGTAGTTGGTCACCCGGGCAATC
Source organism: Pseudomonas sp. TSO6 (assembly GCF_056098905.1). Taxonomy (NCBI): domain Bacteria; kingdom Pseudomonadati; phylum Pseudomonadota; class Gammaproteobacteria; order Pseudomonadales; family Pseudomonadaceae; genus Pseudomonas; species Pseudomonas sp. TSO6. Next base: position 21,444 of record NZ_JBLZWV010000013.1, read on the forward strand.
TTGCCGCAGTGGATATAGAAAAACGCCCCCGCCGGCAGCACATAGGTCTGCCCGTTGGCTGCCGGCAACCCTTGGTCATCCGCCAGATACTCGCCATGCACGGTGAACTCCGCCGCCGCGCGGCTGCCGTCGGCATTCTGCATCACCACGATATCGGCCAGGCGTTCGCGGTAGCAGCGGTTCATCTTGTCCATGAACGCGGCAAACCGGGCCTTGCCCATTTGCCGCTCGCCCTGGTTGATGTCGTGGATCACGTCCTCGCTCAGCAGGGCGAGAAAGCCCGGCATGTCGCCGGCGTTGAACGCGGCGTAGTAAGCATTTACCAGTTCGGTAGCGGTCATGGAACAGTACCTGTCGTGTAGGGAAAAGGCGGGTCGCTGCCTCGGATGATAGGGTTTCCCTTCAAGCCCGGCTTAGCCGAGCGCGTCATCCACATCGACAAAACGACCGCCACGCATGGAAATACGCCTGTTGCACGGCGCCGCTATCGCGCCATACATCGATGACCTCGCTCGCCTGCGCCTTAGCGTGTTTCGCGAGTTTCCCTACCTGTACGACGGTACCCCGGAGTACGAGGCTGACTACCTGGCCGCCTATGCGCGCTCCGGGCGTAGCCTGGTGGTGCTGGCGCTGGACGACGGCAAGGTGGTAGGCGCTTCCACCGGCCTGCCGCTGGTGGATGTCGCCCCCGAGTTCCAGCAGCCGTTCCTGGCCCAGGGCCGCGACCCGGCCAGCGTGTATTACTTCGGTGAGTCGCTGGTGCTGCCGGAGTACCGTGGCCAGGGCCTGGGCGTGCGCTTCTTCATCGAACGCGAGTCCTATGCGCACAAACTGGCTGAGTTCGATTACTGCGCGTTCTGCGCGGTGGAGCGGCCAGGTGTGCACCCGCGACGGCCGGCAGACTACAAACCTTTGCACGGTTTCTGGCGCAACCGCGGCTTCCTGCATGACCCGTCATTGCGTACCACCTACGCCTGGCGCGACCTGGATGAACAAGAAAGCTCCGACAAGCTGATGTCATTCTGGCTGAAGGAACTGCCGATATGATCCGCCTGGCGGCCTGCCAGTACGCCATCGAACTGCATGAAACCTGGGACGCCTACGCCGACCACCTGCAGGGCCTGTGCGCCGAGGCCGTGGAGGCGGGCGCACGCTTGCTGCTGCTGCCGGAATACGCCGGTCTGGTATTGAGCGGCCAACTGAGTGCCGAGCAGCGGGGTGACCTGAAGGCTTCGATTGCCGGCATCCAGCCGTTGATCGAGCCATGGAGGGCGCTGTGTGAGAGCCTTGCCCGGCGCTGGGGAATCTACCTGCAACCGGGCAGCGTGCCGGTGCTGGACAGCGATGGGCGGTACCGCAACCGTGCCTGGCTGTTCGGCCCCAAGGGTGCGCTGGGTTACCAGGACAAGCTGATGATGACCCGGTTCGAGCGAGAGCAGTGGGACATCGCGGCGGGCCAGGGGCTACAGGTGTTCGACACCGAGTTGGGGCGCCTGGGGATTTTGATCTGTTATGACAATGAATTCCCCATGCTGGCCAGGGGCCTGGCCGAGGCGGGTGCCGACCTGATCCTGGCGCCCAGCTGTACCGATACCGAGGCGGGTTACCACCGGGTACGCATCGGCGCCCAGGCGCGGGCACTGGAGAACCAGATTGCCGTATTGCAGAGCCCTACGGTGGGGCATGCGCCATGGTCGCCTGCGTTGGACGAGAATATCGGGCGGGCAGGGTTGTTCGTTCCGCCGGATCACGGGATGCCGGGGGATGGAGTGGTGGCGTTGAGCGAGGCAGTGAGCCCGGCGTGCAGCCAGTGGCTGGTGTGTGAGGTGGACCTGGAGGAAGTGCGGCGTGTGAGGCGGGAAGGGCAGGTGTTTACCCGCAGGGACTGGCCGGAGCAGTTTGACAGAGTCTTGTGAAGACAGTGGCGCCCGCAAAGCAGGCGCCGCTGTTACATCAGGTTTACTTCACTTCGACGGCCAGGCTTTCGGCAATCTTGCTCTGCCACAGGGCAGGGCCAGTGATGTGTACCGACTCACCGTTGCTGTCTACGGCAACGGTAACCGGCATGTCCTTGACGTCGAACTCGTAGATCGCTTCCATGCCCAGCTCGGCGAAGGCCAGGACCTTCGACTTGCGGATGGCCTGGGCCACCAGGTAGGCAGCGCCACCAACGGCCATCAGGTACACGGCCTTGTTGTCCTTGATCGCTTCGATGGCGGTCGGGCCACGCTCGGACTTGCCGATCATGCCCAGCAGGCCGGTCTGCTCAAGGATCTGGCGGGTGAACTTGTCCATGCGGGTAGCGGTGGTCGGGCCGGCAGGGCCTACCACTTCGTCACCGACCGGGTCGACCGGGCCTACGTAGTAGATGAAGCGGCCTTTCAGGTCCACCGGCAGCTCTTCGCCACGGTTGAGCATTTCGACCATGCGCTTGTGCGCGGCATCGCGGCCGGTCAGCATCTTGCCGTTGAGCAGGATGGTTTCGCCCGGTTTCCAGCTGGCAACTTCTTCCGGGGTGATGTCGTCGAGGTTGACGCGGCGGGCACTTGGGCCGGCTTCCCAGACGATTTCCGGGTAGGCGTCCAGCGACGGCGCTTCCAGTTCGGCCGGGCCGGAGCCATCGAGCACGAAGTGGGCGTGACGGGTGGCGGCGCAGTTGGGGATCATGCACACCGGCAGCGACGCGGCGTGGGTCGGGTAGTCCATGATCTTGACGTCGAGCACGGTGGTCAGGCCACCCAGGCCCTGGGCACCGATGCCCAGCTGGTTGACCTTCTCGAACAGCTCCAGGCGGATTTCTTCCAGACGGTTCTGCGGGCCACGGGCTTTCAGCTCGTGGATGTCGATGGACTCCATCAACACTTCCTTGGCCATGACGGCGGCCTTCTCGGCGGTACCGCCGATGCCGATGCCGAGCATGCCAGGCGGGCACCAGCCAGCACCCATGGTCGGGACGGTCTTCAGCACCCAGTCGACGATCGAGTCGGACGGGTTGAGCATGGCCATCTTCGACTTGTTCTCCGAACCGCCGCCTTTGGCTGCGACATCGACCTCGACCTTGTCGCCGGGGACGATGGAGTAGTGGATCACTGCCGGGGTGTTGTCCTTGGTGTTCTTGCGGGCACCGGCCGGGTCGGCCAGGATCGAAGCGCGCAGCACGTTTTCAGGCAGGTTGTAGGCGCGACGCACACCTTCGTTGATCATGTCGTCGACGCTCAGGGTGGCGCCGTCCCAGCGTACGTCCATGCCCACGCGCACGAACACGGTGACGATACCGGTGTCCTGGCAGATCGGGCGGTGGCCGGTGGCGCACATGCGCGAGTTGATCAGGATCTGGGCGATGGAGTCACGCGCAGCAGGCGACTCTTCACGCAGATAGGCCTCGTGCATGGCCTGGATGAAATCGACGGGGTGGTAGTACGAAATGAATTGCAGGGCGTCGGCGACGCTCTGAATCAGGTCGTCTTGCTTGATCACGGTCATGCAGCGCGCTCCTCTTAAAGACGGGAACATTCATAAAGACGCTCGACGGTGCCGACCAGCATGTCGAAACGTCTTGCAAGGCGCCGGCAGGTCAGGCCGGCGGAAAAAGGCGCGGCAGTATAGCGCGCATCTGTGCCGGGCACACCTTCGGCCGGTCTGGACCATGGTCGGCCGCGGGCAGGCACTGTTCTTGCTGTCTGGCTGAAGAGATAGGATGCTTGATGGGGGCTGGCTTGCAGCCCAATCGCCGCCAAGCAGCTTGCACTGATCTGTGGGAGCTGGCTTGCCGGCGATTGGGCCGCAAAGCGGCCCCGGCAAGATAAAGAGCCAGGAGAGATAGCTGACAATGCCCGAAATTTGCGTGGGCGAGCGCCGCTGGGCGGTGCCGACCGGCAGCAACCTGCTCGATGCCTTGAACGAGGCCGGGTTGAATGTGCCCTACAGTTGCCGCGCCGGTAGCTGCCATGCCTGCCTGGTGCATTGCCTGGACGGGCTGCCAGCGGACGCCTTGCCCGAGGCATTAGCGCTGGAGAAACACGCCCAGGGCTGGCGACTGGCTTGCCAGTGCCGGGTAGTGGGTGACCTGCGTGTGGCGGTGTTCGACCCGCAGCAGGATGGCATTCCCGCACAGGTTTGCGCACTGGACTGGTTCGGTGACGTGCTGCGCTTGCGCCTGCGCCCAGAGCGCGCAGTGCGATATCAGGCGGGCCAGCATGTGGTGTTGTGGAGCGGGGCGGTAGCGCGGCCCTATTCCCTGGCAAGCCTGCCGGGTGAAGACGACTTCCTTGAATTTCATATCGACTGCGAGCGGCCCGGTGCTTTTTGCAGCAAGGCCCGCGGGTTCAAGGTTGGCGACTCGATGCGCTTGGGGGAGCTCAGGGGCGGAGCGTTGCATTACGACCCGGACTGGCAAGGACGACCGCTCTGGTTGCTGGCTACGGGTACTGGGCTTGCGCCTTTGTGGGGCATTTTGCGCGAGGCGATGCGGCAGGGGCATCAGGGGGAAATCAAGGTGATGCATGTGGCGCATGGCCACGTTCAGCATTACCTGGCTGAGCCGTTGCAAGGGATTGAAGGCGTGAGTGTCGAGCTGGTGCTGGCGGAGCAGTTGGATGAAGCGCTTGCGGCATTGCGGCCGACATCACGGCAGACGGTTGCACTGGTATGTGGCTCGCCGGCGAGCGTGGAGCAGTTTGCACGGCGGCTGTTTATTGCAGGGGTGCCCAGGAACCAGGTGTTTGCCGATGTGTTTGTCGAGCATGCTTGAACAAGAAGGGGCCGCAAAGCGGCCCCCGGGGTAGATCAGCCGACCAGCGGATCACCGACATGCAGGATCTTCATGCCGTTGGTGCCACCGATGGTGTGGTAGCTGTCACCTTTGGTCAGGATCACCCAGTCACCCTGTTCCACCAGGCCACGCTTGAGCAGTTCGTCGACTGCCGCCTGGCTTACCTTGTCGGCCGGCAGCGAGGCCGGGTCGAAGGCGATCGGGTAGACGCCGCGGAACATCGAGACGCGAGCCTGGGTGGCGCGGTGCGGTGACAGGGCGAAGATCGGCACGTGCGAACGCAGGCGCGACATGATCAGCGGGGTGTAGCCGCTTTCGGTCAGGGCGATGATCGCCTTCACGCCCGGGAAGTGGTTGGCCGTGTACATGGCCGCCAGGGCGATGCTTTCGTCGCAACGCTCGAAGGTGGTGTGCAGGCGGTGGCTGGACTTCTGGTTGGTCGGATGCTTTTCGGCACCTTGGCAAATCCGCGCCATGGCCTGTACGGCTTCGATCGGGTAGGAACCGGCAGCACTTTCGGCCGACAGCATCACCGCATCGGTGTTGTCCAGCACGGCGTTGGCCACGTCGGACACTTCAGCGCGGGTCGGCATCGGGTTCTGGATCATCGACTCCATCATCTGGGTCGCCACGATCACCGCCTTGTTGTTGCGGCGGGCGTGCTGGATGATCTTTTTCTGGATGCCGATCAGCTCGGCGTCGCCGATTTCCACACCCAGGTCGCCACGGGCAACCATCACCGCGTCGGAGGCGGCGATCAGCTTGTCGAGGGTCTCGTCGTCGGCAACCGCTTCGGCGCGTTCGATCTTGGCCACCAGCCAGGCGCTGCCGCCGGCCTCGTCACGCAGCTTGCGTGCGTATTCCATGTCGCTGGCGTCACGCGGGAAGGAAACGGCCAGGTAGTCCAGGTCCATTTCCGCAGCCAGTTTGATGTCGGCCTTGTCTTTTTCGGTCAGGGCCGGCGCGGTCAGGCCGCCACCTTTACGGTTGATGCCTTTGTGGTCCGACAGCGGGCCACCGATGATCACCACGCAGTGCAGGGCGTCTGCAGTGGCGGTTTCGACGCGCATGACCACACGGCCATCGTCGAGCAGCAGTTCGTCACCGACGCCGCAGTCCTTGACCAGGTCGGGATAATCGATACCGACGATGTCCTGGTTGCCTTCGGTCAACGGGTGGGCGGTGGAGAAGGTGAACTTGTCACCGATCTTCAATTCGATGCGCTTGTTGGCGAACTTGGCGATGCGGATCTTCGGACCCTGCAGGTCGCCCAGCAGCGCGACATGGCGGCCGTTCTTGGCGGCGATGTCACGGATCAGGCGGGCGCGGGCCTTGTGCTCGTCCGGAGTGCCGTGGGAGAAGTTCAGGCGTGCCACGTCCAGGCCGGCAAGGATCAGTTGCTCGATCACTTCCGGCGAGTTGCTGGCGGGGCCAAGGGTGGCGACGATTTTGGTACGGCGGATGGTCATGCACAGACTCCTATAGTGAAGCGCAGCGAAAGGCTACTCCTGAATCTCGCTGTAGTCATTGTTCCGTTGCACTACCTGCGACCAAGGCAGGGTGGCATTTGAACGGTCGGGGTATCCTTGCAAAAGCCTGTGAAGATTTGTTGGCGTTGGCCGATACACAGGCATCAAAGGAGATCCCCATGCGAGCCCTGATCGTTTTAGCCCTGGCGGCCAGCGCCGTCGGCTGCACCCGCTGGTCCATGGACCACCACCTGAACAATGCCTACCGCGCCTACGATCGTGGCGACTGCGCACGGGTCATGCTGGAGCTGTCGCAGGTCGACCGCACCAGCCGTTCGCGGCCGTTCATCCATCCGGAGGTGTCGCTGCTGCGTGGCCAGTGCCTGGAGCGCCAGGCGCTTTACGTGGACGCCGCGCAGACTTACCAGTACCTGATCCAGAAGTACCCGGGCAACGAGTACGCCTATCGTGCCCGGGCGCGCCTGCAGACTCTTGAAAAACTTGGCCATGCCCGTAGCGGCGAAGCGGCTGTGGCCAACCCGGTGACGGCCACACCTTGGCGATAACACCAAGGTGTGGTTTATTTCACGAGATTTGCGGCGCGCCCTGCGCTAATCTGTAACTCAGCTGTTACAACAACCGCCAGTACCTTGTATTCCTGGCATCAGGTACGGAATACACTCGCGATCATGTTCAACAAGCGCCACATCGAACGCCATCAACTGCCTTGTGTCCTCAAGGTATTCAACCGTTTTACCGGTCAAGAAATCGGCCAGCTGGGTAATGCCTCCGAGGATGGCCTGATGGTAATCAGCCAGCTGCCTGTGCTGGTAGGGCCCGATTACGAACTGCAATTGCGCTTGCCGCTGGTCGGCGGCGGGCATCAGTTCGTCAACCTGACCGCCAGTTGCCTGTGGTGCCGCGAAGACCAGACGCCCGGGCACTACGATTCGGGCTTCATGCTGTTGCAGGCGCCCCGCGAATTCGACGAGTTCGTGCGCTCACTGCGTGATTATTTCAGTTTCCTTCCTGCCAACGCTTCTGTATGAGGCTGCGCTAGAATCGGGTCGACCTTGATACAGGACGACCCCGTGACCTCAAGCATTTTCTGGCACGACTACGAAACCACCGGCATCAACCCGCGTTGCGACCGGCCACTGCAGGTGGCCGGCGTGCGCACCGATTTCGACCTTAACGAAATCGACGAGCCGATCAGCCTTTATTGCCGGCCTTCCGACGACATCCTGCCGCACCCGGCGGCTTGCCTGGTGACAGGCATCACCCCGCAGTTGCTGGCCGAGCAAGGCCTGTGCGAGGCCGAGTTCATGACCCGGGTGCATGCGCAACTGGCACAGCCGGGTACCTGTGGCGCTGGCTACAACACCCTGCGCTTCGACGATGAAGTGACCCGCTACAGTTTGTACCGTAACTTTTTCGACCCGTATGCCCGGGAGTGGCAGGGCGGCAACAGCCGCTGGGACCTGATCGACATCGTGCGGACCGCCTACGCCTTGCGCCCTGACGGTATTCAATGGCCACAACAGGATGGGCGCACCAGCCTGCGGCTTGAACTGTTGAGCAAGGCCAATGGCATTGACCATGGGCATGCCCACGAGGCGCTTTCCGACGTGCGGGCAACCATTGCCCTGGCCCGTCTGATTCGGCAAAAACAGCCCAAGTTGTATGACTGGCTCTTCCAGTTGCGCAGCAAGCATAAAGTGATGGAACAGATCCGTTTGTTGCAGCCACTGGTGCATATATCCGGGCGCTTTTCGGCGGCGCGTAATTACCTGGGTGTCGTATTGCCATTAGCCTGGCACCCGCGTAATCGCAATGCGCTGATCGTCTGCGACTTGCATCAGGAATCCCTACCGTTACTAAGGGAAAATGCTGAGGTTCTACGCCAGCGCTTGTATACCCGTCACGATGCGCTGGCCGAGGGTGAATTACCGGTGCCGCTCAAATTGGTGCAGATCAATCGCTGCCCGGTACTGGCGCCATTGTCGGTATTGCGTCCGGCCGATCAACAACGATTGGGCCTGGACTTGACGTTGTTACAATTGCGTGGCGAGCAGTTGGCTAATCAACAGGCGCAATGGCAAGACAAGCTGGAGCACATCTACGGCAAGGAAGACTTCGCCCCGAGTGAAGACCCGGAACAGCAGTTGTATGACGGTTTTGTGGGGGACCGAGACCGCCGCTTATGTGAGCAAGTGCGTGCGCTGGAACCCGCGCAATTGGGCCGTGGCCAGTGGATGTTCGATGACCCGCGTTTACCGGAATTGCTGTTCCGCTATCGGGCGCGCAACTTCCCTGAGACCTTGACCAGCGAAGAACGCCAGCGCTGGTATGGCTTCTGTCAGCAACGCCTGAGTGACCCGCAGTGGGGAGCACCCAATACGCTGGGCGACTTCGAGCAGGCGCGTCAGCAAGCCTGGGAAGGCGCTGACGAGGCTGGCCGGCGTGTACTGGAGGCTTGGCAAATGCATGCCCGGCAATTGCAGACACAATTTGCAATTGACTGACAGCGGCGCAAACAAAAACGCCGGCAATGTGCCGGCGTTTTTGTTGCGTTAAGCAAAAGGCAAATGCGGACAATCAGTCCAGCAGGGTTGCCCAGCTCTCAACCACATCACCACCCCAAGTGGCTTTCCACTCTTTCAGGGTCTTGTGGTTGCCGCCTTTGGTTTCGATCACTTCACCGTTGTGCGGGTTTTTGTATTGCTTGACCTTGCGCGCACGTTTGGTGGCAGTAGGCTTGACCGCGCCGCGAGGTGCCTTGCTCAGTTTCGACTCTGGGTCGAGCAGGGCAATCACGTCGCGCAGCGATTTGGAGTACTCGCCCATCAGTGTGCGCAGTTTGCCTTCGAACTCCAGTTCTTTCTTCAGCTTGTCATCCTGCGACAGGTTGGCCAGGCGGGCCTGAAGTTCCTTGATGGCTTCTTCGGTGGCGCGGTACTCGTTGATCAGGGACATGGAGTGTTCCTTTAATGCGTGTTCAGAAATGTGTGGGGCAATAATAGACAGGCCATACTCGCAAGTAAACATGATATTCCGCGATTAACTGTTAATTAAGCTGCGACAACATTTCGCTACGTGAACAAAAATTTACTTACAACCCCCGCATTTCGTCATGTCTGTCAGACAATGCCTGCGCCGCGTATGGCGACCGGCATACGTCATCGTGCCTGCGATCAATACTGCGTTTTTTCGGGCGGGCCGCTAGAATAGGCGTCTTTGCGAAGTTCTGGAGTCTCATTCATGCGCACCTATCGTCTGGTGATCGCCTGCCCCGACCGTGTAGGCATCGTGGCGAAAGTCAGTAATTTCCTGGCCTTGTACAATGGCTGGATCAACGAAGCCAGCCACCATTCTGATGAGCAGAGCGGCTGGTTCTTCATGCGCCATGAGATCCGCGCCGAATCGCTGCCGTTCGGTATCGAAGCCTTCCGCGAAGCGTTTGCGCCCATCGCCGAAGAGTTCTCCATGACTTGGCGTATTACCGACTCGGCGCAGAAAAAGCGCGTGGTACTGATGGCCAGCCGCGAGTCGCACTGCCTGGCCGACCTGCTGCACCGCTGGCACACCGATGAGCTGGATTGCGAGATCCCATGCGTGATTTCCAACCACGACGACCTGCGCAGTATGGTCGAGTGGCACGGCATTCCGTTCTTCCACGTGCCGGTCGACCCCAAGGACAAGGCACCGGCCTTTGCCGAAGTGTCGCGCCTGGTCCAGGAGCACGCCGCCGATGTGGTGGTGCTGGCCCGTTACATGCAGATCCTGCCACCGCAACTGTGCCGGGACTTTGCTGAAAAGGTGATCAACATCCACCACAGCTTCCTGCCGTCGTTCGTCGGCGCCAAGCCTTACCACCAGGCCTCCCTGCGTGGGGTGAAACTGATCGGCGCGACCTGCCACTACGTCACCGAAGAGCTCGACGCCGGCCCGATCATCGAGCAGGACGTGGTGCGTGTCAGCCATGCCGACAGCATCGAGGACATGGTCCGCTTTGGCCGTGATGTGGAGAAGATGGTTCTGGCCCGTGGCCTGCGTTATCACCTGGAAGACCGGGTGCTGGTGCATGGCAACAAGACTGTCGTATTCGATTGATGATGCAGGGGCTGCCTTGCAGCCCATCGCCGGCAAGCCAGCGCCCACTTCGATCGCACACACTTCAAGCCATATGCGATCCCTGTAGGAGCTGGCTTGCCGGCGAAAGGGGCGCAAAGCGCCCCCCTGCAATCTTGAAAGGAACACCGATGGCCAAACAACGCAACAACCCCACCGCCTCACCGCCTCCCACTCTCGGCGAAGGTTGCCTGGCCCGCTACGACCCCGAAGCCCTGGATGACAGCGACGGCACCGACTTCCCCGGCGCTGCCGAACTCTGGCAACAGCTCAACCCGCCTGACGCCGCCAGCGCTCCAGCAACGGACGCGCCAGCAGGCACACGAACACCGGGCCGCCCGCCAGCAGATAAAAGTAGTAAGTAACCGCCCGCCATATCAGGATCGCCGCGGCTGCGGTCGAACTGCCCACCCATGGCGTCAGCAGGCTGGCCGAAGTCAGCTCGGCGGCACCCGCGCCCCCTGGCAGCAGGCTGAACTGGCCGGCACTGAGCGACAGCATCTGCACCAGAAAGCTGGGGATCCATGCCAGGTCCACCCCCAACCCCCTCAATACCAGATACAACACGCTGTAGCGCAGGCCCCAGTGTAGGCAGGTCAGGGTAAACACCAGGCTTAACGTGCGCTTGGGCAACTGCCAGGTCTGCGCCAGCGCGTGCATGAAGTGCAACAGCTTGCGGGCCCAGCGGCGTTTGCGCTGCTGGCTCATGCCCAGGCGCCGCAGCAGCCTGCCGTTCAAGCGCATGACCTGGCGGCGGTAGCGCAGCAGCCCGGCCACCCCGGCCAGTGCTGTGCACAGTAGCAGCGCACTGCCCAGCAACATGCTTTCCTGGCTGCGGCCCAGGCTGTGGAACAGTGCGTAACCGGCTATCGCCAGCATTGCGCAGAAGAAAAACACCAGGTCGTTCAACTGGTCCATGGCGAATACCGCGCCGCTGCGTGCCGGGCTGATGCGGTCACGCGCCAGCAGGGCCATGAGGGTCAAAGGCCCGCCGCTGCCGCCGGGGGTGGTGCAGATGGCAAATTCGGTGGCCATGACCACGCCCAGGCTGCGCAGTGGCCCAAGCCTGGCACCTTGCTGGCCGAGCAACAGGCGCAAGCGAATGGCGTTGATCGCCCAGCACAGCAGGATCATGCCCAGCAGAGTGAGCATCAGCACAGGGTCGAAGCGTTGCAGCCTCGGCAGCAGCTCGCTGCCACCGAGCAGGATCGGCACCAGCAATGCCGCGAGCAGTGCCAGGCCCACCCATGCCAGGCGGTTCATGCGCTGGCCTGGCGGTCCAGCCAGGCCGATTTGGTCAGTGGCTCGCGGCCTTGAGCCAGCAGGCTGCGCAAGGTGTTCAGCCAGTATTCACGGGAGGTGCGGTGGCGCATGTCCACCGGGTGCAAGCCCAGGCGCAGGGTCTCGGCATCGCGCCAACGGCGGCATTGCCAGTCGCACAGCACCCTTGAAAGCCCTCGGCGCCAGGCGCTGCGGGCACTCCACACCAGCCCCGGGGCTTCAATCGCGGTGAAGTCCGGTAAGCGGTACAGGTGCTGTGGCGTGCTGGTGTAACGCAGCGGCAGGCGGCGCAAGGCCTGGCGGGTGCCCTCGCTCATCAGCCAGGCTGGCGCGACAAAGCCGGCCACAGGCCAGCCCTGCTGGTGGAACATTGCCAGGCCGCGCTCCAGCCGTTGCAGGGCCTGCTGCTGGTCGAGGCCGTAGAACTCACCTTCGTGGGTGTAGATACGGCGCATGAAGTAGTCGCCGGGCGTGCGGGGCGGCGGGCCGTTGTCGGCATGGTAATAGCCGTGCAAGGCCAGTTCGTCGCCCTGAGCCAGGCGCCGGTCAAGCAAGCGGCAGAAGGTGGGAGAACGCAGCAGCAGGTTGCGCTGGTGGAAGTCCGGCACCACAAGCCAGGTCATCGGGATGCCGCCGAGGCTGTCGACGGCTTCGACGAAGGGTTGGTAGTCCGGCCAGGTCTCGGGCGCAACATCATGCAGCACCAGCATCAGGCTACGTGACGCCGGCCGTGCCTCAACCATGGGCGCGCACCTGCGGCGGGTGGCCGAGCACGGCCTGATAGTGTTGCAGCAGGCCGCAGACCACGTTGTCCCATGAATAGTGCTGTTCCACGTGGCGGCGAGCCTGCGCCCCGAGTGGGCGTACGCCGGCCTCGAACGCTTCGCGCACGGCCGCTGCCATGGCCTGGCCATCGTTGGGGCGGCACAGGCGCCCGCACTGTTCGTTGACGATTTCGCCGAAGGCGCCGGCGCGCACGGCCACCACGGGGGTGGCGCTGGCCATCGCTTCGAGGATGACCAGGCCGAAGGTTTCCTGGTCTCCGGCGTGCACCAGCAGGTCGGCGCTGGCCAGCAGCCGGGCAACTTCCGGGGCCGGGCAGAAGTGGTCGATCACGCTGACGTTGCGCGGCACGTTGGCCGGCATATTCGAACCCACCAGTAGCAGGTGGTAGGGGGCACCCAGCTGCTTCATGCAGTCGAGCAGCACCGGCAGGTTCTTTTCCCGCGAGCCGCGGCCGGCATAGATCAGCAAACGGCTGGTATCGGCAATGCCCAGTTCTGCGCGCAGGTGCGGGTCGCGCTGGCCGGGGTTGAAGGTGGCCAGGTCCACGCCCAGGCGCTGCACATGCACATCGCGAACGCCCAGGCGGCGCAATTTGTCGGCCATTACCTGGCTGGGCGCGAGCACCCGGTCGAAATTTCCGTACAGCTTGCTGACATAAGCCTCGACATTGGGCGTGAACCAGTTGCCCATACGGTTGCTGACCAGTAACGGCAGGTCGGAATGGTAAAAGCCGATCACTGGCACATCCAGTTGACGCCGTGCCTCCAGCGCTGCCCAGGCGGTCAGGTAGGGGTCGCCGACTTCGATCAGGTCGGGCTTGAGCCGTCGCAGTTCACTGCACCAGGGTGCCAGGCGTACCGGGAAGCGGTAACCCTTGCCGAATGGCAGAGGCGGGGCGGGCACTTGATAGATGCCATCGGCGTGCTGTGCACTGGCACCGGGGATCAGCAGGCTGTGGCGTACGCCGTGCATGGCGTCAAGGCGGCGGTGTTTGGCATCAAGATAGGTACGTACGCCGCCGCTGGCCGGGGCGTAGAACATGGTGATGTCGGCGATGTGCACGATCAGCATCCCTCCGGGATCATCTTCGGTCTGTCATTCGGCGGTAACTGCCGGCGATGACGCGCCTAAAGGTGGACCTTTCAGAAGGATAGTTTGTTCGATCGGTTTGAGGAGAGGGGGAGTTCGGAATCCTTGTAGCAGCAGCCTTGTGCTGCGAAGAGGCCGGTGAAGGCAACATGGCAGTATTGCCTGTACTGGCCTCTTCGCAACACAAGGCTGCTCCTGCAGAGGAGGGTGTAGCTCCGGTCAGATGCGGAAGCTGCCCACCAGCTGCTTCAGGCGGCCGGCCTGCTGCTCAAGGTCCGAGCAGGCGCGCAGGGTGGCTTGCAGGTTCTCCACGCCTTCCTGGTTGAGCATGTTGATCTCGTTGATGTCCATGTTGATCGCCTCGACCACGGCGGTCTGCTCTTCGGTGGCGGTGGCCACCGACTGGTTCATGCCGTCGATCTCGCTGATGCGCACGGTAACGCTGTCCAGCCGCTCACCGGCCTGGTTGGCGATCTGCACGCTGTCCTGGCTGTGGCGCTGGCTCTGGTCCATGGTGTCGACCGACGCGCGGGCGCCAACCTGCAGCTCTTCGATCATGGTCTGCACTTGCTGCGCCGATTCCTGGGTGCGGTGCGCCAGGTTGCGTACTTCGTCGGCTACCACGGCAAAGCCGCGGCCGGCTTCACCGGCACGGGCCGCTTCGATGGCGGCGTTCAGCGCCAGCAGGTTGGTTTGCTGGGAAATGCTGGTGATCACTTCAAGGATCTGGCCAATGTTGACGGTCTTGTTGTTCAGCGTCTCGATGTGCCCGCTGGAACTGACGATCAGGTCGGACAGGCGGTTCATTGCCGCAATGTTTCGCTCCACCACCTGTTGCCCCTCTTCGGCCAGCAGGCGAGCCGAACTGGCATGCTGCGACGCCTGAGCAGCGTTGCCGGCGATTTCCTGGGCGGCGGCGCCCAGTTCGTTGATGGCGGCGGCCACGCTGTTGGTACGGTTGGACTGTTCGTCAGAGTTGGTCATCGACGAGTTCGAGGCGCTGATGACACGCAGGGCCACTTCGTTGACCTGCTCGGTGGCCGAGGACACCTCGCTGATCGAGCTGTGAATGCGCTCGACGAAACGGTTGAAGGCGGTCCCCAGGATGCCGAACTCGTCGTGGTTGTGAATGCGCAGGCGTTTGGTCAGGTCGCCTTCACCCTCGGCGATGTCTTCCATGGCGCGGGTCATGGTGTGCAGCGGCTGCATCAGCACGTTGATCAGCAGGCCGAGCAGGCCAATGATGATCACCACCGCCACCACCGTGGCGATCACCGCCGAGGTGCGGAAGGTGCTGAGCATCGAGAAGGCCTTGTCCTTGTCCACCGACAGGCCGATGTACCAGTTGGCCGAAGGCAGGCCGGTGATCGGGGTGAAGGTCAGCAGGCGGGCGTGGCCATCGCTTTGCACTTCGGTCAGCTCACCGGTCAGTTTTGGCGTGTGCTGCGGGAACAGGTCCGACAGCGACTTCATCACCAGGTCTTTGTCAGGGTGCACCAGGACCTTGCCCTGGTCGTTGACCAGGAAGGCGTAGCCCATACCGCCGAAGTTCAGCGAGTTGATGATCTGCACCAGGCCGTCCAGGGCCAGGTCGCCACCGACCACGCCGACACTGCTGGAAACCTTGCTGAGGATGCCAATGACCATCTTGTTGGTGGTCATGTCGATGTACGGTTCGGTCAGTGTCGCGCCGGCGGCACTCATGCCGTCCTTGTACCAGGGGCGCGTGCGTGGGTCGTAGCCATCGGGCATTTTTGCGTCCGGGCGCACGCTGAAGCCGCCGTCCACCTTGCCCAGGTAAACGGTGAGGAAGCTGGAAATGAGCGCGTTCTGGCCCATCAGGGTTTCGGCGTTGGTGGGGTCCTGGGCAATGTTCTGTGCCAGGTTTTCCACCAGCTTGATACGGCCGTCGAACAGGTTGCGGATGTTGGTCGAAGTGGAGGCGCCCATTTCAGCCAGATAGTTTTCCAGGTCCTCGCGGATCGCATTACGCTGGAGGTAATCGTTGTAGAGCGTGAAAAGGCTGAAGGCGAGTATCACGATCAATGATGCTGCCAAAAGAATCTTGTGGCTGAAACGAAGGCTTTTATTCATGGCGTAATCGGTTCCGCTAAGGTGTTATATCAGGCGTTCGCACGGGTGGAGCCGCAAAGCAGTGCAACATCCCGAAAAGTCCCTTTTCGGTTGTTCCTCTCTAATTAAGGCGAATATCACCCAAAGGTATCGGCCGAATTAAGGTAAAGCTTGAGCAGAGGATTACAGAGATGTCGGAAACATCGACCATAGTTGTAGGTGCTTGCCCGGATGGCCAGCCAGTCGGGCAAGCGATGCGGCTGGCCAACCGCCATGGCCTGGTGGCGGGCGCGACGGGCACCGGCAAGACCGTGACCTTGCAGCACTTGGCAGAAGTGTTCAGCGACGCAGGGGTGGCCGTATTCGCGGCCGATGTCAAAGGTGACTTGTGTGGCCTGGGTGCCGCTGGCACACCACAGGGCAAGGTGGCCGAGCGAATCGCCGGTATGCCTTGGCTCGGGCACACGCCCCAGGCCTACCCGGTAAGCCTGTGGGACATCGCCGGGCAGTCCGGCCACCCGCTGCGCACTACCCTCAGTGAAATGGGGCCGTTGCTGCTGGGCAACCTCCTGGAGCTTACCGACAGCCAGCAGGCGGCGCTGTATGCGGCCTTCAAGGTGGCCGACCGAGAGGGCCTGTTGCTGCTCGACCTCAAGGACCTCAAGGCGCTGCTGGCGCACCTGAAGGACAACCCGCAATTGCTGGGTGAAGACAGTGCACTGATGACCACGGCCTCCACCCAGGCCTTGTTGCGGCGGCTGGCGACCCTGGAACAGCAGGGCGCCGAGGCGCTGTTTGGCGAGCCGGCATTGCAGCTTGAAGACCTGCTGCGGCCGGGCTCGGATGGCCGTGGGCGCATCCACCTGCTCGACGCCAGCCGGCTGGTGCATGAGGCGCCTAAGGTGTACGCCACCTTCCTGCTGTGGCTGCTGGCCGAGCTGTTCGAGCAGTTGCCCGAGCGCGGAGATGCCGACAAGCCGGTACTGGCCTTGTTCTTCGATGAAGCGCACTTGCTGTTCAACGGTACGCCCAAGGCGCTGCAGGACCGCCTGGAGCAGGTGGTGCGGCTGATCCGCTCCAAGGGCGTGGGGGTGTACTTCGTCACCCAGTCACCGGGTGACTTGCCGGATGCGGTGCTGGCCCAGTTGGGGTTGCGCATTCAGCATGGCCTGCGAGCCTTTACCGCCAAGGAGCAGAAGTCGCTGAGGGCAGTGGCCGATGGCTTTCGCCCGAACCCCGCGTTCGAAACCCTGGCGGTGCTGACCGAGCTGGGGATTGGCGAGGCGCTGGTGGGGACACTGGAAGAGAAGGGTACGCCTGCCATGGTGCAGCGGGTGCTGATTGCACCGCCGCAGTCGCGTATCGGGCCGCTGAGTGCGGCCGAGCGCAGTGCGCTGATTGCCGCTTCGCCGCTGGCGGGGCGCTATGACAAGCCGGTGGACCGTGAGTCGGCCTATGAAATGCTGACCCAGCGCAAGGGCGAGGCGGTGGAGCCAGCCCCGCAGCCGAAGGCGGATGGGGAGAGCTTTGCCGACAAGGCCGGTGACTTCCTGCAGAGTGCGGCGGGGCAGGCTATCAAGTCGGCAGTGCGCCAAGCCGCCAACCAGTTGGGGCGGCAACTGGTGCGCGGGTTGATGGGGTCGTTGCTGGGGGGCAAGAAAAGGTAGTTTGCCTGTACCGGCCCTATCGCCGGCAAGCCAGCTCCCACAGAGGTCTCGCTGCCCGTGTGGGAGCGGGTTTACCCGCTAGGAGGCCGGTGCAGATAAGCACAAATGAAAAAGGCGCCCCGAAGGCGCCTTTATACTGAGAGCGGTGTCACTCAGCCAATGGCTTTGGATGCCAGCCAGAACAGGCCGGCGGCCAGGCCCATCGAGGCCGGCAGGGTCAGGACCCAGGCCAGCAGGATGGTCTTCACCGTGCCGCCTTGCAGGCCGCTCTTGTTGGCGACCATGGTGCCGGCCACGCCTGACGACAGCACGTGGGTGGTCGATACCGGCAGGGCGAACACGTTTGCCATGCCGATGGCGCAGGCCGCGGTGATCTGTGCCGACATGCCCTGGGCATAGGTCATGCCCTGCTTGCCGATCTTCTCGCCAACGGTAAGTACCACACGCTTCCAGCCAACCATGGTGCCCAGGCCCAAGGCCAGGGCGACGGCCACGATCACCCAGAACGGTGCGTATTCGGTGGTGGCGGTCAGGTCTTTACGCAGTTTTTCCAGGTCGGCCTTTTCACGGGCGTCGAGGCCTGGCAGCTTGCCAACCTTCTTAGCGGTGTCATCCAGGCACAGCAGATAGCGACGCACTTCAACGCGCTTGTCGGTATCCAGGCTGTGGTAGTCGGTCACGCCCTGAAGCGAGGACTGCAGCGCGGCGATGGTCGGCTCGGTCTGCTGCGGGTTGCAGCTGAACTGCTCCGGCAGGTCGTTGGACTTGGCCTTGTCCAGTGCCAGGAACTCGCCAAGGGTGGCGGCGTTGCGCTGGTAGAACTGGCTCATGTGCAGGGTAGCGTCGCGAGTACGCTCGATCTGATAGGTGGTGCTGTTCAGGTCGAGGACGAACTTGGCCGGGACGATACCGATCAGCACCAGCATGATCAGGCCGATGCCTTTCTGACCGTCGTTGGAGCCGTGCACGAAGCTCACGCCCATGGCCGAAACCACCAGTACCATGCGGTTCCAGAATGGCGGGTGCTTCTTGTCGTCGAGCTTGCGGCGCTGGTCGGGGGTCTTGTGCATCTTCGACAGCGGGCGCCACCACTTCAGGCCGATCAGCACCAGGGCTGCGACGGCGAAGCCGGCCATTGGCGAAACCACCAGCGACATCGCGATGTCGATCGCCTTCTGCCAGTTGACGCCATCGGCCAGCGGGATGTCGTTGATCAGGGCGTTGGCCAGGCCGACACCGAGAATGGAGCCGATCAGCGTGTGCGAACTGGAGGCGGGGATACCAAAGTACCAGGTGCCCAGGTTCCAGGTGATGGCCGCAGCCAGCAACGAGAAGACCATGGCCAGGCCGTGTCCGGTGTTCACATTGATCAGCAGCTCTACCGGCAGCAGGTGCACGATGGCATAGGCCACCCCGACACCGCCGAGCAGAACGCCAAGGAAGTTGAACACGCCGGAGAAGAACACGGCGAGGTGCGGCGGCATGGCTTTGGTGTAGATGACGGTAGCTACCGCGTTGGCGGTGTCATGAAAGCCATTGATGAACTCGAAGGCGAGTACGAAGGTCAAGGCGAGCAGCAGGCTCACCAACACCCAGGCATCCAGTCCGCTGAATAAATCGATCATGAAGGTTGTCTGGCGGGTATAGGGGGGCGGGATTATGCCAGAAAACCTTGGCAATCGATGCACCTGCTACAGACCGATGGCAATCTCCATCGGGTGAGCGCACGGTGCACGTAGGGGCGCTGAGGCAGGGAAATATCGGCTAAAAAGCGCAAAGCGTGGCTAAATCATGCCGAAAAGCTAAGATATGGCCGATTCGCCATCATTCAAACGGGCGTATGAAATTTGTGTAATTCCATTTCATCATCGGTCAGATGGTAAAGATCGACCGCGCCCGGACTGGCCGGGCGACGACGCGCTGGCGTGGTCCCGGGTCAGGGATTGTCGCTGCGCAGTTCCTTTTCAATGCGTTCCAGTTCCTGGTTGAACGCCTGGTCGCGCACGCTGGCACGTTTGCGCCAAGGTTTGCGTTCCGGATCCGGTTGTGCGGCGTAAGTGGTGACTTCACCACCGTAAACATCCTTGTAACGTTCAGCCTGGCGCTCGAGTTCTGCGCGCAGTTCATCTTTCGTCACATGCAGTACCTGAATTAAGTGTGATGACTGTTGTTATGCATTGTGCAGCATGCACATGCCCGCTGGCCGCAACGGCTAGATACAGCGGAAGGTTCCATTACTACGCTAGCGTCGGGGCCTGCGCAATCGATTATAGCAACCGATAATTCGCCGAACATCGTTATTTACCCAACCCTGACATCATCTGACGCAAGTAGTGGCAGGTATCGGCAAACAGTTTGGACGTTTCGTACAAGTTTGAAAGGCATGGCGGATAAAAGTTCGATGCAACGCCGGGGCGAGGCCCGAATGAAAAACGGCCTCGCCAAAAGGCGAGGCCGTTGCCTGGGGACTTCTACGGTGGGTACCTGACCAGTCTCTCCAAAGAAGCCACAAGTGGCAGGAGAAAGGTATAAGCAAAAGTGTCAGCGGTCAATTGCGATTATCGGCCGTTTGTTCGATAATCGCACGAACGGGCGTTTTTTTTGAGGTGTGCGATGAGTGACGAAACCCTGGTCAACGATCCGGTCAATCCAGAGCCGGCGCGACCCGCTTCGGCCGCCATGGCGCCGCCGATCGTGGCTTCTCCGGCCAAGCGCATCCAGGCGTTTACCGGCGATCCCGACTTCATGACCTCCCTGGCACGTGGCCTGGCCGTGATCCAGGCCTTTCAGGAGCGCAAGCGCCACCTGACCATCGCCCAGATCAGCCACCGCACCGAAATCCCTCGCGCAGCGGTGCGCCGTTGCCTGCACACGCTGATCAAGCTGGGTTACGCCACCTCCGACGGGCGTACCTATTCGCTGCTGCCCAAAGTATTGACGTTAGGGCATGCCTACCTGTCGTCGACGCCGCTGGCGATTTCTGCCCAGCCTTATCTGGACCGTATCAGTGACCAACTGCACGAAGCGGCCAACATGGCCACACTCGAAGGCGACGACATTCTTTATATAGCCCGTTCGGCCACGGTGGAACGGCTAATATCGGTCGACCTGTCCGTTGGCGGGCGCCTGCCGGCCTATTGCACATCGATGGGGCGCATCCTGCTGGCGGCGATGGACGACACCAGCCTGCGTGAATACCTGGAGCGTGCCGACCTGAAAGCGCGCACCAGCCGTACGCTGCATGACCCTGAGTCACTGTTCGCCTGCATCCAGCAGGTGCGCGCCCAGGGCTGGTGCGTGGTGGACCAGGAGTTGGAGCAGGGGCTGCGTTCGATTGCCGTGCCGATCTACGACGCGTCGGGGCAGGTGTTGGCGGCGCTGAACGTGAGCACCCATGTGGGGCGGGTGACGCGTAGCGAGCTGGAACAGCGGTTCCTGCCGATCCTGCTGGCGGCCAGCCGGGACCTTTGCCATCAGTTGTTTGGCTGAGATTGCAGGGGGCCGTAAAGCGGCCCAATCGTCGGCAAGCCGAACTCCCACGGAAACCGTGAAAGCCGCGAATGGGCAATACCTGTGGGAGCTGGCTTGCCGGCGAATGGGGCGCGGAGCGCCCCCTTTCACATTTAGAACAGGCAAAACAGTTTCTTGTGCGATAAACGCACAGTGTCGCTCCGGGCGAATTGCGCCACCGCCGCCCGCTGATTAATGTCTCTCGCAACGGTCGGCCAAGCCGACCGAACAAAAAATACAAGAGGCACTTACCATGAATACTGTCCACTTGCTGCTGCGGCCGCACCCGCACGCAGTACCGTTGTATCCAGGCTGACGCAGGCCATATTCCCCAATCATCGTCCCCTGTACCGGTTGCCCGTGTGCAGTGGTCTGGCTGTGCCCTACATTCTGGATAACAACAATGAACCAAGCACAAAACAGCGTCGGCAAAAGCCTCGACGTCCAGTCGTTCATCAATCAGCAGCCGCTGTCCCGCTACCAGTGGCGGGTCGTGTTGCTGTGCTTTCTGATCGTCTTCCTCGACGGCCTGGACACGGCCGCCATGGGCTTCATCGCCCCGGCGCTGTCGCAGGAGTGGGGCATCGACCGGGCCAGCCTTGGCCCGGTGATGAGCGCCGCATTGATCGGCATGGTGTTCGGTGCCCTGGGCTCCGGGCCGTTGGCTGACCGCTTCGGCCGCAAAGGTGTGCTGGTGGGCGCGGTGCTGGTGTTTGGCGGTTTCAGCCTGGCCTCGGCCTATGCCACCAACGTCGACCAGTTGCTGGTGCTGCGCTTCCTGACTGGCCTGGGCCTGGGTGCCGGCATGCCCAATGCCACCACGCTGCTGTCCGAATACACCCCCGAACGCCTCAAGTCGCTGCTGGTGACCAGCATGTTCTGCGGCTTCAACCTGGGCATGGCCGGTGGTGGTTTCATTTCCGCCAAGATGATCCCGGCCTATGGCTGGCACAGCCTGCTGGTGATCGGCGGCGTGCTGCCACTGCTGCTGGCGCTGGTATTGATGGTGTGGTTGCCGGAGTCGGCGCGGTTCCTGGTGGTGCGCAATCGTGGTACCGACAAGATCCGCAAGACCCTGTCGCCCATTGCGCCACAGGTGGTGGCCGAGGCGGGCAGCTTCAGCGTGCCAGAGCAAAAGGCCGTGGCCGCGCGCAGCGTGTTTGCGGTGATTTTCTCCGGCACTTATGGCCTGGGCACCATGCTGCTGTGGCTGACCTACTTCATGGGCCTGGTAATCGTCTACCTCCTGACCAGCTGGCTGCCAACCTTGATGCGTGACAGCGGTGCGAGCATGGAGCAGGCCGCGTTCATCGGTGCGCTGTTCCAGTTCGGCGGCGTGCTGAGTGCGGTGGGTGTGGGTTGGGCCATGGACCGCTACAATCCGCACAAGGTAATCGGCATTTTCTACCTGCTGGCCGGGGTGTTCGCCTACGCGGTAGGGCAGAGCCTGGGCAACATCACCGTGTTGGCCACCCTGGTGCTGATTGCGGGTATGTGCGTGAACGGTGCGCAGTCGGCGATGCCGTCGCTGGCGGCGCGCTTCTACCCGACCCAGGGCCGTGCCACGGGTGTATCGTGGATGCTGGGTATCGGCCGCTTTGGTGCGATCCTAGGGGCCTGGAGCGGCGCAACGCTGCTGGGCCTGGGCTGGAACTTCGAGCAGGTGCTGACGGCGTTGCTGGTGCCTGCGGCGCTGGCGACCGTAGGGGTGATCGTGAAAGGGCTGGTGAGCCACGCCGACGCGACCTGAGGAGCGGGGGCCGCTTTGTTGGCCATTCGCAGCACAAGGCTGTTCCTGCAGGGAGCGGCCTTGTGTCGCGATAGGGCTGCGCAATAGCCCCGGCATGCAGATAAGTAGCAGCGCAACAAACGGTTCGATAACCGCACGAATAGTCGATTATCGGATTGTAAGCCTACCGCCACTCTCCTTAATCTGAGCTCATCGAAGCACCCTGACCAGTAGCCTCCACACGTACCGCCGCGGCCTATGGCCAGTGGCAGGAGAAGCCTAATGCGCGACGTATTTATCTGTGACGCCATCCGCACCCCCATCGGCCGCTTCGGCGGCGCCTTGGCGGGTGTGCGTGCCGACGACCTGGCTGCCGTGCCGCTGAAAGCGCTGATTGAGCGCAACCCTGCGGTGCAGTGGGACCAGGTTGATGAAGTGTTCTTCGGCTGCGCCAACCAGGCCGGTGAAGACAACCGCAACGTGGCGCGCATGGCGCTGCTGCTGGCCGGCCTGCCGGAGAGCATCCCGGGCGTCACCCTGAACCGCTTGTGCGCGTCGGGCATGGATGCCATCGGCACTGCCTTCCGCGCCATCGCCAGCGGCGAAATGGAGCTGGCGATTGCCGGCGGCGTCGAGTCGATGTCGCGCGCACCGTTCGTCATGGGCAAGGCTGAAAGCGGCTATTCGCGCAACATGAAGCTGGAAGACACCACCATCGGCTGGCGCTTCATCAACCCGCTGATGAAGAGCCAGTACGGTGTGGACTCCATGCCGGAAACCGCCGACAACGTGGCCGACGACTACCAGGTTTCGCGCGCTGACCAGGACGCTTTCGCCCTGCGCAGCCAGCAGAAGGCTGCAGCCGCCCAGGCTGCCGGCTTCTTCGCCGAAGAAATCGTGCCAGTGCGCATTGCCCACAAGAAGGGCGAAACCATCGTCGAGCGTGACGAGCACCTGCGCCCGGAAACCACGCTGGAGGCGCTGACCAAGCTCAAGCCGGTCAACGGCCCGGACAAGACTGTCACGGCCGGCAACGCCTCGGGTGTGAATGACGGTGCTGCGGCGCTGATCCTGGCGTCGGCGGAAGCGGTGAAGAAACACGGCCTGACCCCGCGTGCCCGGGTACTGGGCATGGCCAGCGGCGGTGTTGCACCACGGGTGATGGGCATCGGCCCGGTACCGGCAGTGCGCAAGCTGACCGAGCGCCTGGGTGTGGCGATGAGTGATTTTGATGTGATCGAGCTCAACGAAGCCTTTGCCAGCCAAGGCCTGGCGGTACTGCGTGAGCTGGGTGTGGCCGACGATGCGCCGCAGGTGAACCCGAATGGCGGTGCAATCGCCTTGGGCCATCCGCTGGGCATGAGCGGTGCGCGCCTGGTGCTGACTGCGCTGCATCAGCTGGAGAAAAGTGGCGGGCGCAAGGGCCTGGCAACCATGTGTGTGGGTGTCGGCCAAGGTCTGGCGCTGGCTATCGAGCGGGTTTGACCTGTACCGGCCTCTTCGCGGGTAAACCCGCTCCCACCAGGATCCACGCAATCCCCTGTGGGAGCGGGCTTGCCCGCGAAGGGGCCGGCCTTGTTAGACACAAGGCCAATTGCCAGCCAGATAGCGGAACGAGTGTGTTACCAGGTATGTCTAGACTTACCTAGGACCCTCCAGGAGTAAAACCGTCATGACCTCAACCTATTACACCGGCGAAGAACGCAGCAAGCGCATCTTCGCTATCGTCGGTGCCTCATCAGGCAACCTGGTGGAATGGTTCGACTTCTACGTCTACGCCTTCTGCGCAATCTACTTCGCCCCGGCCTTCTTCCCGTCCGACGACCCTACCGTGCAGCTGTTGAACACGGCTGGTGTGTTCGCCGCAGGCTTTTTGATGCGCCCCATCGGTGGCTGGATCTTCGGCCGCCTCGCAGACCGCCATGGTCGCAAGAATTCGCTGATGATCTCGGTGCTGATGATGTGCTTCGGCTCCCTGATGATCGCATGCCTGCCCACCTATGACAGCATCGGCACCTGGGCCCCGGCACTGCTGTTGCTGGCCCGCCTGATCCAGGGCCTGTCGGTGGGTGGCGAATACGGCACCACCGCCACCTACATGAGTGAAGTGGCGCTGCGTGGGCAGCGTGGCTTCTTTGCCTCGTTCCAGTACGTCACCCTGATTGGCGGCCAGTTGCTGGCCGTGCTGGTGGTGGTGATCCTGCAACAGTTGCTGACTGAAGATGAACTGCGTGCCTGGGGCTGGCGCATTCCATTCGTGGTAGGGGCCATCGCCGCGCTGATCTCGTTGATGTTGCGCCGCTCGCTGCACGAGACCAGCAGCGCCGAAACCCGCAACGACAAAGATGCAGGCACCATCAAGGGCCTGTTCCGCAACCATGCGGCGGCTTTCATCACCGTGCTTGGCTACACCGCCGGCGGCTCGCTGATCTTCTACACCTTCACCACCTACATGCAGAAGTACCTGGTCAACACCGCGGGTATGACGGCGAAAAACGCCAGCTACGTGATGACCGGCGCGCTGTTCCTGTTCATGGTGGTGCAGCCGTTCTTCGGCATGCTGTCCGACCGCATCGGCCGGCGCAATTCGATGCTGCTGTTTGGCGCGCTCGGTACCTTGTGCACCGTGCCGCTGCTAATGGCGCTGAAAACAGTCACCAGTCCGTTCATGGCCTTCGTGCTGATCAGCCTGGCGTTGTGTATTGTCAGTTTCTACACCTCGATCAGCGGCCTGGTGAAGGCCGAGATGTTCCCGCCACAAGTACGTGCGCTGGGTGTGGGCCTGGCCTATGCAGTGGCCAACGCGGCATTTGGCGGCTCCGCCGAGTACGTGGCCCTGGGCCTGAAGACCCTGGGCATGGAAAACACTTTCTACTGGTACGTGACGGCCATGATGGCGATTGCCTTCCTGTTCAGCCTGCGCCTGCCGAAGCAGGCCGCGTACCTGCACCACGATGACTAAGGACGTGGCATGACCAACCAACTGTTCGACGCCTACTTCACCGCGCCGGCCATGCGCGAGATTTTCTCCGACCGTGGTCGCTTGCAGGGCATGCTCGATTTCGAAGCCGCACTGGCCCGTGCCGAAGCCGCTGCCGGGCTGGTCCCGCACAGCGCCGTGGCCGCCATCGAGGCGGCATGCCAGGCCGAGCGCTATGACGTGGGGGCGCTGGCCAATGCCATCGCCACCGCTGGCAACTCGGCAATCCCGCTGGTGAAGGCGTTGGGCAAGGTGATTGCCAGTGGCGTGCCCGAGGCCGAGCGCTATGTGCACCTGGGCGCCACCAGCCAGGACGCGATGGACACCGGTCTGGTGTTGCAGTTGCGCGATGCCCTCGACCTGATCGAAGCGGACCTGGGCAAACTGGCCGATACCCTGGCCCAGCAGGCCTTGAAGCATGCCGATACGCCATTGGTGGGCCGCACCTGGCTGCAACACGCTACCCCGGTGACCCTGGGCATGAAACTGGCCGGCGTGCTGGGGGCATTGACCCGCCACCGTCAGCGCCTGCACGAGCTGCGCCCGCGCCTGTTGGTGCTGCAGTTCGGCGGCGCCTCGGGCAGCCTGGCCGCTCTAGGCAGCAAGGCGATGCCGGTGGCCGAGGCCCTGGCCGAGCAACTGAAGTTGACCCTGCCCGAGCAACCCTGGCACACCCAGCGTGATCGCCTGGTGGAGTTTGCCTCGGTGCTGGGCCTTGTGGCCGGCAGCCTGGGCAAGTTCGGCCGCGATGTCAGCCTGCTGATGCAAACCGAGGCGGGGGAGGTGTTCGAGCCTTCCGCACCAGGCAAGGGCGGCTCTTCGACCATGCCGCACAAGCGCAACCCGGTGGGCGCTGCGGTGCTGATCGGTGCCGCGACCCGCGTGCCGGGGCTGGTATCGACGCTGTTCGCCGCCATGCCCCAGGAGCACGAGCGCAGCCTGGGCCTGTGGCATGCCGAATGGGAAACCCTCCCGGACATCTGCTGCCTGGTCTCCGGCGCGCTGCGCCAGGCCCAGGTGATTGCCGAGGGCATGGAAGTGGACGCAGCGCGCATGCGCCGTAACCTCGACCTGACCCAAGGGCTGGTGCTGGCAGAAGCGGTGAGTATCGTCCTCGCCCAACGCCTGGGCCGCGACCGTGCCCACCACTTGCTGGAACAATGCTGCCAGCGCGCCGTGGCCGAGCAGCGCCACCTGCGTGCGGTGCTGGGTGATGAACCGCAGGTCAGTGCCGAGCTGTCTGCCGAAGAACTTGATCGCCTGCTCGACCCTGCCCATTACCTGGGCCAGGCCCGCGTCTGGGTGGCGCGCGCCGTATCCGAACATCAACATTTCACTGCCTGAAGGAGACTGCTGTGGCGCATTTGCAACTGGCCGATGGCGTTTTGAATTACCAGATCGATGGCCCGGAAAACGCCCCGGTGCTGGTCCTGTCCAACTCGCTGGGCACCGACCTGGGCATGTGGGACACCCAGATTCCGCTGTGGAGCCAGCACTTTCGCGTGCTGCGCTACGACACCCGTGGCCATGGCGCATCGTTGGTCACCGAAGGCCCTTACACCATCGAACAGCTGGGCGGTGACGTGCTGGCCCTGCTCGAAGGCCTGGACATCCAGAAAGCGCATTTCGTCGGCCTGTCGATGGGTGGCCTGATCGGCCAGTGGCTGGGCATCAACGCCGGTGAGCGCCTGCACAGCCTGACCCTGTGCAACACCGCCGCCAAGATCGCCAGTGACGAAGTGTGGAACCCCCGTATCGACACCGTGCTCAAGGGTGGCCAGCAGGCCATGGTCGACTTGCGCGATGGCTCTCTCGCCCGCTGGTTCACCCCGGGCTTCGTCCAGGCCCAGCCTGAGCAAGCCCAGCGCATTTGCCAGATGCTGGCGCACACCAGCCCGCAAGGTTATGCCGCCAACTGTGCAGCGGTGCGTGATGCCGATTACCGTGAGCAACTGGGCCGCATCCAGGTGCCGGCGCTGATCGTTGCTGGCACCGAAGACGTGGTCACCACCCCTGAACATGGCCGCTTCATGCAGGCCGGTATCAAAGGTGCCGAGTACGTCGACTTCCCGGCAGCGCACCTGTCCAACGTCGAAATCGGTGAGGCGTTCAGCCGCCGCGTGCTCGACTTCCTGCTGGCTCACTGAGGACAACGCCATGGATGAGAAACAACGTTACGACGCGGGCATGCAAGTGCGCCGTGCGGTACTTGGCGATGCCCACGTGGACCGCAGCCTGGAAAAGCTCAATGACTTCAACGGCGAGTTCCAGGAGATGATCACCCGCCACGCCTGGGGTGATATCTGGACCCGCCCCGGCCTGCCGCGCCATACCCGCAGCCTGATCACCATCGCCATGCTGATCGGCATGAACCGCAATGATGAACTGAAACTGCACCTGCGCGCCGCAGCCAACAATGGCGTGACCCGTGAAGAGATCAAGGAAGTGCTGATGCAGAGCGCGATCTATTGCGGTATCCCGGCAGCCAATGCCACCTTCCACATGGCCGAATCGGTGTGGGATGAACTGGGTGTAGAGTCCCGACAGCAGTAATGCCTGCACTGGCCCTATCGCCGGCAAGCCAGCTCCCACAGGGATTGCACTGCCCTCAGGCCTGATGCAATCCCTGTGGGAGCT
>NZ_JBLZWV010000014.1:0-15788 GCF_056098905.1 Pseudomonas sp. TSO6
CCCACAGGGATTGCACTGCCCTCAGGCCTGATGCAATCCCTGTGGGAGCTGGCTTGCCGGCGATAGGGCCATGGAATGTTTACATGACCGTGTTCTTCTGACGCATGGCTACCGGGCCTGCGTTATTTTCTACGGCCTGTTTCAGGGCCGGGCACAGGCCCAGCATGAATGCGGCTTCTGCCACCACGAACAGCGGCCCGATGATCAGGCCGCTGACATCGTCGACAAATGCAGGTTTGCGGCCTTCGTAGTAATGGCCGACAAACTGGATGATCCAGCCCACCACGAATGCCGCCAGCCCGGCGCTGAGCCACAGCGTTGTTGTCTGTACGGCCAGCACCTGGCCGACCCACAGGCACAGGCCCAGCAACAACCCCATCACCAGCCCGAAGCGCAGGTCCAGGCGCAGGTAGAACCACACCGAAGCCGCCGCTGCCAGCAGGGCAGGGGACAGCCACATGCCAGCTATTTCCCAGCCTGGGCGTGACAGCAGGATGGTGACTGCCAGCACGATAAGCGGGATGCCGACGAAGTGGGTGGCGATGTTGCGTGGGTCGCGGTGGTAGCTGGCGTATTGGCTCAGGTGGTCGACGAGGGTTTTCATTGTTGTGCCTCCCTGGTGTGCCTGATCTAGGTGTATTGCCAGTGCCGGCCCTTTCGCGGGTGAACCCGCTCCCACAGGGTTTTGTGGATCCCTGTAGGAGCGGGTTCACCCGCGAAAGGACCGGCACTGGCAACCCATATAGCTCAGGATAGCCCGCAGCCACCACTATCATCAGCTCAGCGAATGGCAGCAGCCCGCACTGGCGTATCCAGCCCCACCAGCGTCTCGATCATCGCCCGCGCCGCCGGCGACAACCGGTAGCCGCTACGGCTGACCACGCCGCAGCGCACGCTCAGCACCTCCAGCGCCGGCGGCAGGTTGCGCCAGTGCAGGCGCACCAGTGTGCCCGCGGCCAGGTCCTCGGCCACTGCCTCCTCGCTGGCCGTGCCGATGGCGTCGCTGGCCTGCACCACGCTGCGCAGTATCGCCAGGTGCTCGGTCTGCAGGTGCGGGATGAAGTCGCTGCGCCCGCTCAGGTTGGCCAGGCGCTTGCGCACGCCGGGGGCGAGCAGGGCGCTGGCCAGCGGGTAGCTGAACAGGTCGTTGGTCGACAGGCTGTCCTTGGCCAGCAACGGGTGGCCAGGCCGGCAGAAGAACAGGCCGGGCCGTGGCGACAGGGGCTCGGTGTGGAAATTGGGGTCGGCTTCGAACGGTCGGATATCGTCGACGAAAAACTCGATCTGTTCACGGCGCAGGGCCTGCCCCAGGCGTTCGGCATTGTCTACCAGCAGCGAGGTGCGGATGCCCGGGTGGCGTTCGATGAAATGGCGCAAGGCGTCGGGGACCAGGCGCACGGCCAGCGCCGGGCCACTGCCGAAATGCAGCTCGCCGGCGTCGAGCTTGGTCATTTGCAGTACTTCGTTGCTCAGTTGCGCGGCACCCTGCACCAGGCGGCGGGCGTGCTGCAGTACCACCAGGCCCTCGGGGGTTGGCAGCAGGGCTTTGCTGGCGCGGTCCACCAGCGGGCAGCCGAACGTGTGTTCCAGGCCCTGGATGGCGCGGCTGAAGGCGGGTTGTGTGATGCCCATGGCCTCGGCGGCACGGACAAAACTGCGGTATTCGGTGAGGGCGATGAAGTAGCGCAGCTGGCGGAGGTCCATGTCACGGCTCTGGGGCGGGAATCAGGGCCCTATTCAAGCTGTTACAGCTTATGTCGTCCAAGAAGGTTTATGGATTTGATTATTTCTTTTGGTTATTTGTAAGGGCTTCTGACCTCTTCGCGGGTAAACCCGCTCCCACAGGCCCAGCACACACTCTGAAAACGGTGCCAATCCTGTGGGAGCGGGCGTGCCCGCGAAGCATTCAAAGCAGGTTCAGCGGGTAACTCACAATCAACCGGTTCTCATCGAACGCGTTGGTGCTGAAGTCCCGGCGCATGGTGGAGTTGCGCCATTTCACCGACAGGTCCTTCAAGCTCCCCGACTGCACCACATAGGCCAGTTCGGTCTCGCGAGCCCATTCCTTGCCATCATCCACGCTGCCCACGGTGACGTTTTCACCCTTGATGTAGCGGTTCATCAGGGTCAGCCCAGGCACGCCAACGGTAGCGAAGTTGAAGTCATGGCGCACTTGCCAGGAACGCTCCTTGGCATTGTCGAAGCTGGAGTTGTAGCTGTCGTTGGCCAGGGTGCCGCCGCTGGTACCGTTGACCCGCATCCAGGCGTCGTCGCCGCTGACCTTTTGCAAGCCGACGTAGAAGGTGTGGCCCTGGTAACGTGCCGAAAGCATGGCCGAGGCGGTGCGGTTATCCAGCTTGCCGGCGCGCTCTGCGCCGTCTTCCTTGCCGATGAAGTAGCCCAGGTTGGCGCCCAGGGTCCAGTCGCCCAGCGGCTGGCTGTGCGTCAGGTTGAGGTATTGCTGGCGGTAGATGTCCTTGAGCTGGGCATCCCACAGGCCGATCATGGTGCGCTTGTCGTTGAAGGTGTACTCGCCACCGCCGAAGTTGAAACGATCGGAGGTGAACGCGCCTTTGCCGTTCATCGACATGTCTTCCATGCTGGCGTCGTTGCGCGGGCTGTTACCGCGGAACTGCCCGGCGTACAGCGTCAGGCCGGCAATTTCCTTGGAGGTCAGCTGGCCACCGCGGAAGGTTTGCGGCAGCGAGCGGCCATCGTCCGAGCGCAGGATGGGCAGTACCGGCATCCATTCACCGACTTTCAGCTCGGTTTCGGACAACTTGGCTTTCAGTGCCACACCCAGGCGGCCGAAGTCATCGGCCGGGCGGCCGTCGTCATGCACGGGCAGCAGGTGTGTGTTGGTGGTGCCTTTGCCGCCGTCGAGCTTGACCGAGTACAGGCCCAGCACGTCCACCCCGAAACCGACGGTGCCTTGGGTGAAGCCGGAGCGGGCGTCAAGAATGAAGCTTTGCGTCCATTCTTCGGCCTTACCTTGCGGGTTGGCCGGGTCGACGAAATTGCGATTGATATAGAAGTTGCGCAGGTTGAGGCTGGCCTTGGCGTCTTCCATGAAACCACCTTGGTTGGCGGCGAACACGGGGAGGGCGCAGGACATGGCCAACAGGCCGGGCAGCAGCTGGCGTGCGGGTTGCAAAGTGCTCATCTGTCGTGGATCTCTTGTTTTTATGGGGCGAGCCGGTGCACTGCTGGATCAAGCCTGCAGGTGCGGGTCTTTTTTTTGATGAACTTGGGCAACGTTGCGTAAGCGGATGTTGCGGGGTAGTGCGGGGGTGAGGCAATTCGCCGCAAACGGAACGGGGCGATAATCGAACGGAATGTTCCAGTTGGTTAATTGTTTTGCTTTGACAGGCTCTTCGCAGCACAACGCTGCTCCAGCAGGCCGAGCGTTCGGAGCAACAACAGCGCCCGGCAAAACAAAAAGCCCACCGTAGAGGTGGGCTCGATGCTGCTACAAACTCAATCAGCCTTTCGGTGCTTGCACCGATGCCTGCTGGTTGGCCTGCCCGGTCTGCTCATACCAGCCCCCGCCGAGCGCCTTGTACAGGTTGACCTCGCTGGTCAGCTGCGAAAGGCGGTCGGTAATCAGCGACTGCTGGGCGCTGAACAGGTTGCGCTGGGCGTCGAGGAAGGTCAGGTTGCTGTCGATCCCGATGCGGTAACGGCGCTCAGCCAGGCGGTAGTAATCCTGGTTCGCCTGCACCAGGTCGCGCTGGGCCTGCAGCTGCTCTTCGAAGGTTTTGCGCGCCGCCAGGCCATCGGAGACTTCCTGGAAGGCGGTCTGGATGGTTTTTTCGTACTTGGCGACGTTGATGTCCTTCTGGATCTTCGAGTAGTCCAGGCTGGCCTTCAGGCTGCCGGCGTTGAAGATCGGCAGGTTGATCTGCGGCTGGAACAGCCAGGTGCCTTGGCCACCCGCAAACAGGTGACCCATGTCGGGGCTCAGGCTGCCAGCGTTGGCGGTCAGGCTGATGCTCGGGAAGAACGCTGCGCGGGCCGCGCCAATGTTGGCGTTGGCGGCCTTGAGCAGGTGCTCGGCTTCCTGGATGTCCGGGCGACGCTGGAGGATGTCCGACGGCAGGCCGGCCGGCACTTCGGCCAGCTGGTCGGCGTTGAGCTCCAGCGGCTTCGCCAGGTTGGCAGGAACGCCGGTGCCCAGCAGCACGGTCAGGCTGTTGACGTCCTGGGCGACCAGGCGCTGGTACTGCGAGTACTTGACCCGGGCGCCTTCCACGGCGGTGCGCGCCTGGCTGACGTCAAGGGCAGAAGCCACGCCGACTTCATTGCTGCGACGGGTGAGGTTGTAGCTTTGCTCGTAGGTCTTCAGCGTTTCTTCGGTCAGCTTGAACAGGGCCTGGTCGGCCTGCCAGGTGTAGTAGGCGTTGGCCACGCTGGCCACCAGGGCGATTTGCGTGGAGCGACGCGCCTGCTCGCTGGACAGGTAGGTTTCCAGCGCCTGCTCGGTCAGGCTGCGCACACGGCCGAACAGGTCCAGCTCATAAGCGCTGACACCCAAGGTGGCCGAGTACTGGCTGGTGATGCCAGATTCGCCGGTTTGCGACATGTTCGCCGGTACGCGCTGGCGGCTGCCGCTGCCGGTGGCCGAAACCGCCGGGAACAGGTCGGCACGCTGGATGCGGTACTGCGCGCGGTAAGCGTCGAGGTTCAGCGCCGCGACGCGCAGGTCGCGGTTGTTGACCAGCGACGTCTGGATCAGCTGTTGCAGTGCCGGGTCATGGAAGAACTGGCGCCAGCCCTGTTCGGCGGCAGCAACGTCTGCCGATTGCGTCGGCGAGTACGCAGGGCCTTGCGGCCACTGCGCTGCCACCGGCGCTTCCGGGGTTTGGTAGTCAGGGATCAGCGAGCAGCCGCCAAGAATGAAAGCGGTTACCGCCAAGGACAACAAAGACTTGGTCATTGCCCAGCCTCATAACGTGGAGTTTCAGGGGTGGCGTCTTTTTCCGGCTCTTTGCTGCCGAACAGCGACGACACTGCGACGAAGAACAGTGGTACCCAGAAGATAGCCAGCACGGTCGCACTGATCATGCCGCCGATCACACCTGTACCGATGGCGTGCTGGCTGCCGGCGCCGGCGCCGCTGGCGATGGTCAACGGTACCACGCCGAGGATGAACGCCAGCGAGGTCATGATGATCGGGCGCAGACGCATGCGGCACGCCTCGATCGCTGCGTCGTACAGGCTGCGGCCCTGCTCGTGCAGTTCCTTGGCGAACTCGACGATCAGAATGGCGTTTTTCGCCGCCAGGCCGATGGTGGTCAACAGGCCGACCAGGAAGTACGTGTCGTTGGACAGCCCGCGCAGGCTGGTGGCGATCAGTGCACCGATGATACCCAGCGGTACTACCAGCACGACGGCGATCGGGATCGACCAGCTTTCATACAGTGCAGCCAGGCACAGGAACACGAACAGCACAGAGAGGGCGAACAGTGCCGGCATCTGCGAGCCGGAGAGTTTTTCCTCGTAAGACATGCCGGTCCAGGAGAAGCCGATACCGTCCGGCAACTCGCCCGCGATGCGTTCCACCTCGGCCATGGCATCACCGGTGCTGTAGCCCGGGGCCGGAGCACCCAGGATTTCCATCGCCTCGACGCCGTTGTAACGGGACAGCTTGGGCGAACCGTAGGTCCACTCGCCTTTGGCGAACGACGAGAACGGGACCATTTCGCCTGCACCGTTGCGCACGTACCACTTCTGCAGGTCTTCCGGGCTCATCCGCGCGTTTGGTTCGCCCTGGATGTACACCTTCTTGACTCGGCCACGGTCGATGAAGTCGTTGACATAGCTGGCACCCAGTGCAATCGACAGGGTGTTGTTGATGTCGGCAATGGTCACGCCCAGGGCGCTTGCACGTTCGTCATCGATAGTCAGCTGGTACTGCGGCTCATCGTTCAGGCCGTTCGGGCGCACGGCGCTGAGCACCTTGCTTTGTGCGGCCTTTGCCAGGAACTGGTTGCGCGCTTCCATGAGCTTGGCATGGCCGACACCGCCGCGGTCCTGCAGGAACACGTCGAAGCCGGTAGCGTTACCCAGTTCGAGTACCGCAGGCGGCGCGAAGGCGAACACCATCGCGTCGCGGAAGGTGAAGAAGTGCTGCTGGGCACGCTCGGCCAGGGCGAACACACTGTTCTCCTTGGAGCGTTCGCCCCACGGCTTGAGCATGATGAACGCCATGCCCGAGCTCTGGCCGCGGCCGGCGAAGTTGAAGCCGTTGACAGTGAACACCGATGCCACGGTGTCGGCCTCTTCCTTCAACAGGTACTCACGCATCTGGTCAACCACAACCTGCGTACGTTCGGCACTGGAGCCGGCCGGGGTCTGTACCTGGGCAAACAGTACGCCCTGGTCTTCTTCCGGGAGGAAGGCAGTAGGGATGCGGGCGAACAGCCAGATCATGCCGACCACGATCAGCGCGTAGCCGAGCAGGAACGGTACCTTGTTGCGCAGGATAGTGCCCACGCTGCGCTCGTAGCCGTTTACGCTGCGGTCGAAGTTGCGGTTGAACCAGCCAAAGAACCCGCCTTTGGCGGTGTGGTGCTCACCTTTCTTCAGCGGCTTGAGCATGGTGGCGCACAGTGCCGGGGTGAAGATAAGCGCTACCAGCACCGAGAGGCCCATGGCCGACACGATGGTGATGGAGAACTGCCGGTAGATCACACCTGTGGAGCCACCGAAGAACGCCATGGGCAGCAGTACCGCCGACAGTACCAGGGCAATACCCACCAGGGCGCCCTGGATCTGTTCCATCGAACGTTTGGTCGCCTCCTTGGGCGGTAGCCCTTCTTCGGACATGACCCGTTCGACGTTCTCCACCACGACGATGGCGTCGTCCACCAGCAAGCCGATGGCCAGGACCATGGCGAACATGGTCAGGGTGTTGATACTGAAGCCTGCGGCGGCAAGGATGCCGAACGTACCCAGCAACACCACCGGTACGGTCATGGTGGTGATGATGGTGGCGCGGAAGTTCTGCAGGAACAGGTACATCACCAGGAACACCAGGACCACAGCTTCGATCAGGGTGTGGATCACACCGCTGATCGATTCGGTGACCACCGGGGTGGTGTCATACGGGAATACCGCTTTCACGCCAGGCGGGAAGAACGGTTCCAGGCTTTTGATGGTCTCGCGCAGTGCCTTGGCGGTGTCCAGGGCGTTGGCGCCGGTAGCCAGTTTTACGGCCAGGCCGGAAGCCGGCTTGCCGTTGAACTGAGCGCTGACCGCGTAGTTTTCACCGCCCAGGCCCACTTGCGCGACGTCACCCAGTCGTACCTGGGAGCCATCCTTGTTGACCTTGAGCAGGATCTTCTCGAACTGCTCGGCGGTTTGCAGGCGGGTCTTGCCGATGATGGTGGCGTTCAGCTGGGTACCAGGCAGCGCTGGCAGGCCGCCGAGCTGGCCGGACGACACCTGCACGTTCTGCGCGGCCACGGCGGTCTTGACGTCGACCGGGGTCAGCTGGAACTTGTTCAGCTTGGCCGGATCGAGCCAGATACGCATGGCGTACTGCGCACCGAACACCTGGAAGTCACCCACACCGGCAGTACGCGAGATCGGGTCCTGCATGTTGGAGACGATGTAGTTGGCCAGGTCGTCCTTGGTCATGCTGCCGTCTTCGGACACCAGGCCGATCACCAGCAGGAAGTTCTTCACTGCCTTGGTGACGCGGATACCTTGCTGCTGCACTTCCTGCGGCAGCAATGGGGTGGCCAGGTTCAGCTTGTTCTGAACCTGGACCTGGGCGGTGTCGGGGTTGGTGCCCTGTTCGAAGGTGGCAGTAATGGTCATGCTGCCGTCGGAGTTGCTTTCCGACGACACATAACGCAGGTTGTCGATACCGTTGAGCTGCTGCTCGATCACCTGCACCACGGTGTCCTGCACGGTTTGCGCCGAAGCGCCCGGGTAGGTCACGGCGATGGCGATGGCCGGCGGCGCGATGCTGGGGTACTGGTTGATAGGCAGCTTCAGGATCGACAAGGCGCCGACCAGCATGATCACCAAGGCGATCACCCAGGCGAAGATCGGGCGATCGATAAAGAACTTCGACATGGTTTACTCCGCTTTGGCGTCTGCTTTGGCCGCGTTGGCCTGATCAGGGCTGCCCGGCTTCTTGACGTTGGTGGCTTCGCTGACCTTGACCTCGACGCCCGGGCGCACGTACTGCAGCCCTTCGGTGATCAGGCGGTCGCCTGGGTTGAGGCCTTCCTCGATCAGCCAGTCGCTGCCCAGGGTACGGCTGGCCTTGAGCTGGCGCAGTTCGACCTTGTTCTCCTGGTTGACCACCAGGGCGGTTGGTGCGCCTTTGAGGTCGCGCGTCACGCCCTGTTGCGGTGCCAGGATGGCGTTGGCGTTGACCCCGGCCTTCAGCCGCGCATGCACGAACATGCCTGGCAGCAGGGTGTGATCGGGGTTGGGGAACAGGGCGCGCAGGGTGACCGAGCCGGTGGTCTCGTCGACCGCCACTTCGGAGAATTCCAGGCGGCCTTCCTGCTTGAACAGGCTGCCGTCTTCCAGTACCAGCTGAACCGAGGCGGCGTTGTCGCCGGCCTTTTTCAGCTGGCCGCTTTCCAGGTCACGGCGCAGCTTGAGCAGCTCGGCGGTGGACTGGGTAACGTCGACGTAGATCGGGTCGAGCTGCTGGATAGTGGCCATGGCGTCAGCCTGACCGTTGCTCACCAGTGCACCTTCGGTGAACGAAGAACGGCCGATACGGCCGCTGATCGGCGCCAGGACCTTGGTGTAGCGCAGGTCGATCTGTGCGCTTTTCAGCGAAGCCTCGGCCTGCAATCGTTTGGCATTGGCGTCGTCGTATTCCTGTTTGGAAACGGCCTGTTCGTCAATCAGCTGCTTGTAGCGCTCGGCCAGCGAGCGGGTAGCCTGCAGGTTGGCCTGGGCGTTGCCCAGGGTGGCTTCGTACACGGCAGGGTCGATCTGGTACAGCTGCTGGCCTTCCTTCACCTCACTGCCTTCCTTGAACAGGCGCTTGAGGATGATGCCGTTGACCTGCGGGCGCACTTCGGCGACCCGGTAGGCACTGGTACGCCCCGGCAATTCCGAGGTCAGGGTGAAGGCTTGCGGCTGGATGGTCACGACGCCGACCTGAGGAGCCTGCGCCGCTGGCGCTGCTTCTTCTTTCTTACAGCCACTGAGCAGGGTTGCCAGGGCGACGGCGGAAACCAGAGCGGTAACGGCTGGCTTGAATTGCATGAGGATCCTCGGGTCGCTGGAGCAGGGAGACGCTCAAGAGTAATGGAAGAGATCTTGATCTGGAAAAATTGCTATCCGGTGGATAAATAGCTTGCTAAGGAATATACTTACATTCATGGTTGTTTGTAAATACCGCTGGGTTGTACTCAGGTACTGCCACAGCTCTTGATTAGCTCATCCGCGAGGCTCCCTGCAGAGGTGCCCCCGGAGCGTCCCCCGCACGCGCCGCGCGTTCGGGCCAGATGAGGTTGTACTGCCATGGTCCGTCGAACCAAAGAAGAAGCCCAGGAAACCCGCGCCCAGATCATCGAGGCAGCGGAAAAGGCCTTCTACAAGCGCGGGGTTGCGCGAACCACCCTGGCCGACATCGCCGAGCTGGCGGGTGTGACGCGCGGGGCGATCTACTGGCACTTCAACAACAAGGCAGAGTTGGTGCAGGCGCTGCTCGACAGCCTGCACGAAACTCATGACCACTTGGCGCGGGCGAGTGAAAGCGAGGACGAAGTCGACCCGCTTGGCTGCATGCGCAAGTTGCTGCTGCAAGTGTTCAACGAGTTGGTGCTCGATGCCCGAACCCGGCGTATCAATGAAATTCTGCATCACAAGTGCGAGTTCACCGATGACATGTGTGAAATCCGCCAGCAGCGCCAGGGCGCGGTACTGGATTGCCACAAGGGCATTGCCCTGGCGTTGGCCAATGCCGTTCGCCGGGGCCAGTTGCCTGACGCGCTGGATGTCGAGCGCGCAGCGGTGGCGATGTTTGCCTATGTCGATGGCCTGATCGGGCGCTGGCTGTTGCTGCCTGACAGTGTCGATCTGGCGGGCGATGTCGAAAAATGGGTCGACACCGGGCTGGATATGCTGCGCTTGAGCCCGGCCCTGCGCAAATGACACTTTGTTAAGGATTGTGAGGGAGTGTTTCCCGTTTGTATTAAGAGAGGATTAATACTTCCGGGGTGCCCTGAACGAAGCGCAGGAACAGCGCACCCTTCAGCGGCCGCGTAATTGCCGGTCGGGCAGCGCAAATGCCGCAAACACCCCCAGCACCGCAACCAGCGTACTGCCCATCAGCAAATGCCGGAACGTCTCCGTCAACCGGCCCTGCGTCACCAGGTCCACCTCCCCGGCCTTCAGGCTCCCCAGCAATGGATTCCCCAGCATTTCAAACCCGCCCTGGTGCAGCAGCGCCAGCAGCAGGCTGGACATGCAGGCCACGCCCATGGCCCCGCCCAGCGAACGGAACAGGTTGGTGGTGCTGGTGGCCACCCCGATGTCCTTGCTGTCCACCGCGCTTTGCGTGCCCACCAGCGATGTCGGGAACTGCAACCCGCAGGCAATGCCGGTCAGCAGCATGAACACTGCGCTGAGCCACCCAGACTGTGGCGGGGTCAACGCCATGGCAAAAATGGCCACGGGCATCAGCAGTGCTCCGGCGAGGATCTGCGGCTTGTAGCGCCCGGTCCGGCTGGTCATGCGCCCGCCGGTGAAGGCGCCCAGGGGCAGCCCCATCGCCAGTGGCAGCAGGTGCAGGGCGGCGCTGTCGGCACCGGCGCCGGTGATGCCCTGGTAGCGCAACGGCATGAGCATGGTCAGCGAAATCGACTGGAAGCTGGCGAAAAAGATCACGCCCCAGCACAGCACCGCCACCCGGTTGCCGAACAGGCCCAAGGGCAGCAGCGGCTCCGGGCAGCGGCGCTCATGAACGACGAACAGCGCCAGGCCCAGCACGGCGCAGGCGAACAGGGCCACTACGGCCGGGTCAACCCAGGCGTGGCCCTGGCCGACCAGGGTGATGCCCAGTAACAGGCTGCCCAGGCCGAGGATCAGCAGCACGGCGCCGAGGTAGTCCACCTGTGCCTCGCGGCGCTGCGCCGGCATGCCGCACAGGGCCCGGTGGATCGCCCACAAGGCAACCAGCCCCAGCGGCAGATTGATCCAGAACACCCAGCGCCATGACAGGTACTCGGTCAACCATCCCCCCAGCACCGGCCCGGCGACACTCGCCACTGCATACATGCTGCTGAAATAGCCCTGGTAGCGGCCGCGTTCACGCGGGGGCACGAAGTCGCCGATAATTGCCTGGCTGACCGAGACCATGCCGCCCGCGCCAATGCCCTGCAGTACCCGGGCCAGCACCAGTTGCTGCATGTCCTGGGCCAGGGCGCAGGCGATCGAGGCCAGGGTGAACAGGCTGATGCCGGTCAGGATCATCCGCCGCCGCCCGTAGAGGTCACCCAGCTTGCCGTAAATCGGCACGGCCACGGTCATGGCCACCATGTAACCGGAGATGACCCACGCCAGCAGGCCGACATCGTTGAACTGAGCCGAGATCGCGGGCAGCGATACGGCGACGATGGTCTGGTCCAGTGCGCCGAGGAAGATCGCCAGCATCAGGGCGGTCAGCACGTTGCGCAGTGTGGTGGGGGGCAGGGCGGCGGTCACGGGAATACCTTGTTTGTCTGTG
This sequence comes from Pseudomonas sp. TSO6, assembly GCF_056098905.1. Lineage (NCBI taxonomy): Bacteria > Pseudomonadati > Pseudomonadota > Gammaproteobacteria > Pseudomonadales > Pseudomonadaceae > Pseudomonas > Pseudomonas sp. TSO6. The sequence continues at coordinate 11,708 of NZ_JBLZWV010000014.1, forward strand.
GCGGCCTCTTCGCGGGCAAGTCGGATTGTAACCTGAGTTAGGTAGCTTCCTATGTACTATCTGCATCCCCTATGCCGAATCGGCATTGGCGCATTCATCCAGTGCAGCATGGCTGCGTGATATCGTTGGTATGCCACAGGGGCTGAAATCCGGGGCTTGCACCAGCTTGGTGCAACAATATGCCGCAGGTTTTTCAGCCCGCTGTCTCCCACACCTTTTATTCCTCTGCCTGCATGTCGAGCATGACCGCCCAGATGGCGACGGTTGGAACAGGTCAGGTAGACCCGATTACAGGGGTCGGTAGTTACCGTTCAAATTTCAACTTATTTGCGGAGTGATCATGCCCAAGGCTTCCCATCAAGATCTGCGTTTTGCCTTCCGCGAACTGCTCGCTTCAGGTTCCTGTTACCACACGGCATCGGTGTTCGACCCGATGTCGGCACGCATTGCCGCAGACCTGGGCTTCGAGGTCGGCATCCTGGGTGGTTCTGTCGCTTCGTTGCAGGTACTGGCCGCGCCGGACTTCGCCCTGATTACCCTCAGCGAATTCGTCGAGCAGGCCACCCGTATTGGCCGGGTAGCGCAATTGCCCGTGCTGGCTGATGCCGACCACGGCTACGGCAACGCGCTGAACGTGATGCGCACGGTGATCGAACTGGAGCGCGCCGGCGTGGCCGGGCTGACCATCGAGGACACCCTGCTGCCTGCCCAGTTCGGGCGCAAGTCCACCGACCTGATCCCGGTCGAGGAAGGCGTTGGCAAGATTCGTGCGGCGCTGGAGGCTCGGGTAGATTCGTCGTTGTCGATCATCGCCCGCACCAACGCTGGCGTGCTCACCACCGAAGAAATCATCGTGCGCACCCAGAGCTACCAGAAGGCCGGTGCCGATGGCATCTGCATGGTGGGCGTGAAGGACTTCGAGCAGCTCGAGCAGATTGCCGAGCACCTGACGGTGCCGCTGATGCTGGTTACCTATGGCAACCCCAACCTGCATGACGATGAACGTCTGGCGCGCCTGGGTGTGCGTATCGCAGTCGACGGCCATGGCGCCTACTTCGCTGCGATCAAGGCCACTTACGATTGCCTGCGCTTGCAGCGTGGCAAGCAGAACAAGTCGGAAAACCTGAGCGCCACCGAACTCTCGCACACCTACACCCAGCCCGAGGATTACATCCGCTGGGCCAAGGAATACATGAGCGTCGAAGAGTGACCGGCAGGGCGCCGTCAACTCAACGGACGGCGCTCAAGGTTGCAGTGTGAGGCACGCAATGTGCCTGCTCGCAGCTGGCTGCGGCGCTGGGCTGGCTGCGTAGCAGCTCGGCGCGCCAGCAAGCAGAACCATAAAGCCCTGCGACGGCCGTCATGGCCATGACAAGGGCGACTCTTCTGGATTTGATGCCCATGCTACTCACCTCCTGTTACAGCAATAGGTGATACCTTCCAGCTTAGGCCAAATTCCGCGTTACAGATCCCGATCCCACTCCGGCTCGTCCTTGAACCGCTGCACCAGGAAATCCAGCATGCTGCGCAAGGTCGCCGGCATGTGCTTGCGCGACGTATAAACCGCATTCAGGTTCAGGGTACGCGGCTGCGCTTCGGGCAGCAGGCGCACCAGTTTGCCCCTGCGCAGGGCGTCGGCGGTCTGGTAGCTCGGCAGCATGGCGATGCCAGCGCCGGCCAGTGCCGCCTTCTGCAATGTCATTGCTTCGTTGGCGCTGATGTTTCCCGCGACCGGCACGGCTACTGGCTGGCCGGCTACCTCGAAATGCCAAAGGCTATGGCCGAAATAGGCATGGGTCAGGCAGTTGTGCCGGCTCAGGTCCTCGACCCGTTGCGGTACGCCGTGCTCGCTCAGGTAGGCCGGGGACGCGCACACCACCGAGCGGCACACGCTCAGGCGCCGGGCGATCAGGTTGGGGTCCAGCTCGTTGCTGGTGCGGATGGCCAGGTCGATGCGTTCATCCACCAGGTTGACGGTGCGATCAAGCATTTGCAGTTCCACCTTCACCCCAGGATAGCGCCGTACATAGGCAGCCACCGCGTCCACCAGCTGCGCCTGGCCGAACGAGGTGCTGACGCTGATGCGCAGCGCGCCTTTTGGCGCGTCATCCGGCTGCTGCACCGCGGCCTGCAGGTCGCCGGCCAGTTCCAGCAGTTGCCGGCAGCGGGGCAGGGTTTCCTGGCCGGCTGCGGTGAGGCTGAGTTTGCGAGTGGTGCGCTGCATGAGCCGCGCGCCAACCCAGTCCTCCAGCTCTGCCAGGTAACGCGACACCACGGGGCGAGACAGCTGCAGGTGGTCTGCCGCTGCTGACTGGCTGCCCAGGTCGACGACGGTGACGAAAACGCGCATGGCGTTGAGACGGTCCATGATTTGCCCGGTTTTAGAAACAAACTATGTCCAAGCATGGCATTTTTTGTCACGGATCGGGCAACTAAGCTGTTGGGCATCGTTCAACTGAAGGCCTTGCCCATGTCCCTGATCACCCCCCTGCGTGGCCTGCTACTGGCCTGCGTGACCCTGGCCGGCCCGGCGCTGGCTGCCGGACCGTTGCAACTGGACGTCTACAACCCCGGGCACGCGGCCATTTTCCCGGTCAGCTCGGTGATTGTCAGTGGCGAGCACGATGCCGTGCTGGTCGATGCCCAGTTCGGCAAGGCCCAGGCCCAGCAACTGGTGCAGCGCCTGCAGGCTGGCGGCAAACACCTGACCACCATCTACATCAGTCACGGCGACCCGGACTATTACTTTGGCCTGGACACCCTGACCCAGGCCTTCCCCGACGCCAAGGTGCTGGCCTCTGCCGCCACGGTTACACATATCCGCCAGACCATGGATGCCAAGCTGGCGTACTGGGGGCCGCAGATGGGGGCAGACAAACCGGCGCGACTGGTGGTGCCGCAGGTGCTCGAAGGCCAGCGCCTGACACTGGAAGGGCAAGCCCTCGACGTGGTTGGCCTGGACGGCCCGCAGCCAGACCGCAGCTTCGTGTGGATCCCGTCAATCAAGGCGGTGGTGGGTGGCGTGGTGGTGTCCGAGAACATTCATGTGTGGATGGCCGATACTCAATCGGCCAAGTCCCGCGCCGACTGGCTTGGCACCTTGGCGCACATCGAAGCGCTGGGGCCACGCACGGTCATCCCTGGGCACTACCTGGGAGACAGCAGCCGTTCACTGAAAGCTGTGCGTTTCACCGCAGACTACATTCGTGGGTTCGATGCTGAAACCGCCAAGGCGAAAGACGCCAACGCGGTGATAAAGGCCATGAGGCAGCGTTACCCGGGCCTGGCCGATGAAAGCTCGCTGGAGCTCGGGGCCAAGGTCGCCAAGGGCGAGATGAAGTGGTAATTCCGTTCAATTGATGGAGATTATTCCCTTGAGCAAGATCGCAATCATCGGTGCCACTGGCCGCGCTGGTAGCCAGTTGCTGGAAGAAGCCCTGCGCCGTGGCCACAGTGTGCTGGCCATCGCCCGCGACCCTTCGCCACTGCAGGGGCGTGAAGGGGTGACCGTCAAGGCGCTGGATGCCAAGGACAGTGCCGCCCTGCAAGCGGCGGTAACGGGTGTGGACGCCGTGTTGAGCGCAGCGCATTTCTCGACCATCGAGCCGCAGGCGATCATCGAACCGGTCAAGCGGGCCGGGGTCAAGCGCCTGTTGGTGGTGGGGGGTGCGGGCAGCTTGTTGCTGCCGTCGGGGCATCGGGTGATCGACAGCCCGGATTTCCCGGAAGCCTACAAGGCCGAAGCCACTGCCGGGGTGCGTTTTCTGGAGACGTTGCAGCGCGAGCCAAACCTTGATTGGACCTTCCTCTCACCGTCGGCGGAGTTTGTTGAAGGTGAGCGCAGTGGGCGCTACAAAGTGGGCAAGGATCATCTGCTGATCGGTGCGGATGGCAAGAGCTGGATCACCTTCGCCGACTATGCGATTGCCATGCTCGACGAACTGGAAAGGCCGGCGCATTCGCGGCAGCGGTTTACCGTCGGCTACTGAGCTGCCTGCACGGCTCTTTGTGGGAGCGGCCTTGTGTCGCGAAAGGGGCGCAAAGCGCCCCCAGGATTTCCGCGTCGCCGCACAAATTTGGG
>NZ_JBLZWV010000015.1:0-153499 GCF_056098905.1 Pseudomonas sp. TSO6
CTTGTGTCGCGAAAGGGGCGCAAAGCGCCCCCAGGATTTCAGCGTCGCCGCACAAATTTGGGGGGCCGCTTTGCGGCCCTTTCGCGACACAAGGCCGCTCCCACAAGGCCCTCACTGGCTGGCTTGGCCCTCCAGCCAGTCCAGTAACTCCATTAATCCCGGCGTCAAGCTCTTGGCCTGGCTCACCAGGTAATACCCTTTCCCGGTCACCACCTTCTGCGCAAACGGCATGCACAGCCGCCCCCCGCGCAAGTCATCGCCAATCAGCGACCAGTCGCCGATGGCCACGCCTGTCCCCTGCGAGGCCATGGCCATCGCCATGTCCAGTGTCTCGAAATGCTGCTTCGGCCCATGAGTGGCCAACGTCACCCCTGCCGCCTGCAGCCACAACAGCCAGTCGTGTTCATCCCGCGAGGGGTGCAGCAGCATGTGCCGCGCCAGGTCTTCCACCTGCTGCAACGGTATCGGCCCCTCACGCAGCGAGGGGGCGCACACTGGCGTAAGTTGTTCATCGAACAGCTTGCGCACCTGCAGCCCGTGGTTCGGCGCATCGCCATAGACCACCGCCGCATCGAAGCCCTCGCGACGAAAATCCACCCCATGCTGCACCGTGGTGGTCAATTCCACCGGTACATCCGGGCGCAGTGCCTGCCATTCCATCAGGCGCGGTAGCAGCCAGCGCATCACGCACGTCGGGGCCTTGAGCTGCAAGGTCGTGCTGCGCCCACCCACTTCACGCACGCCTTGCTCGATCAGCGCGAACACCTGCTGCACCCGAGGCAGCCAGTCCTGGCCTTCACGGGTCAGGCTAAGCCCGCGGGCCTGGCGCTGGAACAGGGCATAACCCAGGTGTTCTTCGAGGGCAGCGATCTGGCGGCTGACGGCGCCCTGGGTGATGTGCAGCTGTTGCCCTGCACGGGTGAAGTTGCAGTGATGGGCGGTGACCAGAAAGGTGTGCAGGGCGGGCAGGGGCGGGAGGCGTTTCATCGCACTGAGCCATGATGACAGGACATGGCTAGTATGTGTTTTTTTGCATTGTGGCGATAGCCGTGGCTTGGGTCCAATAAGGGCATACTCCAACAAGATTCATGGTGAAACCCGATGGCAACCTGCGGCGAAGTACTGGTCAATCTTCTTGAAGGCTATGGCGTCGACCATGTCTTCGGCATTCCTGGTGTACATACCGTTGAGCTCTACCGTGGCCTGGCGGGCTCGTCCATTCGCCACATCACCCCGCGCCATGAGCAGGGTGCAGGGTTCATGGCTGACGGCTATGCGCGCACCCGTGGCAAACCTGGGGTTTGCTTCATCATTACCGGCCCTGGCATGACCAATATCACCACTGCCATGGGCCAGGCGTATGCCGACTCGATCCCGATGCTGGTGATTTCCAGTGTGCAGTCCCGTGATCAGCTGGGCGGTGGCCGCGGCAAGCTGCACGAACTGCCCAACCAGTCGGCGCTGGTGTCGGGAGTGGCCGCGTTTTCTCACACCTTGATGAGTGCTGCAGACCTGCCGCAGGTGCTGGCGCGGGCATTTGCCGTGTTCGAGAGCGCCCGGCCACGCCCGGTGCATATCGAAATCCCGCTGGACGTGCTGGTCGAACCGGCCGACTTCCTGCTGCCGGGCCGCCCGGTGCGTGGAAGCCGGGCAGGGGCAGCGCCGCAGGCCGTGGCACAGATGGCCGAGCGCCTGGCAGGTGCCAAGCGGCCGTTGATCCTGGCGGGCGGTGGCGCGTTGGCCGCGGGTGCTGCGCTGGCGCGCCTGGCCGAACACCTTCAGGCCCCGGTGGCGCTGACCATCAATGCCAAGGGTTTGCTGCCGGCCAGCCACCCGCTGCAGATCGGTTCGACCCAGTCACTGCCGGCTACTCGAGAGCTGGTGGCTGAAGCGGACGTGGTGCTGGCGATCGGTACCGAACTGGCTGAAACCGATTATGACGTGACCTTCAAGGGTGGCTTCGAGATCCCGGGTAGCCTGCTGCGCATCGATATCGATCCGGACCAGACCGTGCGTAACTACCTGCCGGAGCTGGCGCTGGTAGCCGATGCCGAGCTGGCCGCCGAGGCATTGCTCGCTGCCTTGCAGGCCCAGCCGCAACCTGTGCGCGAAAGCACCTGGGGTGTGGCTCGCGTGTCCAACTTGCGCCAGGCACTGGCGGCAGGTTGGGACCAGCCAACCCTGAGCCAGACCCGTCTGCTGAGCGCGATCCTGGAGCGACTGCCCAATGCCGTGCTGGTGGGCGATTCGACCCAGCCGGTGTACACCGGCAACCTGACCCTGGACATGGACCAGCCACGTCGCTGGTTCAATGCCTCAACCGGCTACGGCACCCTGGGTTATGCGCTGCCTGCGGCCATGGGCGCGTGGTTGGGTAGTGCGGAGCAAATCGGCCAGCGCGCGCCTGCAGTGTGCCTGATTGGTGACGGCGGTTTGCAGTTCACCCTGCCTGAGCTTGCCAGTGCGGTGGAGGCGCAGGTGCCGCTGATCGTGCTGCTGTGGAATAACCAGGGGTACGAGGAGATCAAGAAGTACATGGTCAACCGGGCGATCGAGCCGGTCGGGGTAGATATCCATACCCCGGACTTCATCGGCGTGGCGCGGGCGCTGGGGGCTGCGGCGGAGCATGTGACAGACGTGAAGCAGCTGCAGGCGGCGCTGGGGCAGGCGGTGGAGCGCAAGGGGCCGACCTTGATCCAGGTTGACCAGAATCAGTGGCAGGAAACCGTGGCGGGTTGAATCAAGGTTATTACCTGTGCGGGCCTCTTCGCGGGTAAACCCGCTCCCACAGGATCGCCACAGTGTTCGAAAGCTGTGGTGATCCTGTGGGAGCGGGTTCACCCGCGAAGAGGCCAGTACAGGAAGAACCAGGCTCAGCCAGCAGTAGCCCGCAACCGCGCCACATCCCGAATCGGTGGTGCGCCATACAGCCGGCTGTATTCACGGCTGAACTGCGACGGGCTTTCATACCCCACCCTGTAGGCTGCCACCGCCGCCTCTAGCCCGTCGTTGAGCATCAACCGCCGCGCCTCCTGCAGGCGCAGCTGCTTCTGGTACTGCAACGGGCTCATCGACGTCACGGCCTTGAAGCGATGGTGCAAGGTCGAAGTGCTGAGGTTGACCTCCCGGGCCAGGTCCTCGATGCGCAGGGGCAACTGGTAGTTGTTGTTGAGCCAGGTAATGGCCTGGCACACCCGGTGAGTCTGGCTGTTGGCCAAGGCAATTTCATACAGCCGGCAACCCTGCGGCCCACGCAGCAGGCGATAGAGAATCTCGCGGCGGAACAGTGGCGCGAGCATGGCGATGTCGCGCGGGGTATCCAGCAGGCGTAGCAGCCGCAGCAAGGCGTCGAGCAATGCGGCATCGGTCCTTTCCACATACAAACCACGGCCTGAAGGCCGGTTGGGTACCAGCATCGGCCCGCTCTCGGCGATCAGCTGGCTGATCTCGGCCGGGTCCAGGTCCATGCGCAGGCCCAGGCTGGGGTTTTCCGGGCTGGCGTCGAGCCTCACCCCGCTCAGCGGCAAGGTCACCGACACCACCATGTAGTGCAGGGGGTCGTAGGCGTACTGCTCGTCACCGAGGAACAGGCTTTTGCTGCCTTGGGCAAGGATGCACAGCGCCGGTTGCGCCAGGGTCGGCACCGAGCGCACGTTCTCGGTGTAGCGCACCAGATACAGGTCATCGATGGCCGATGCGGGACCATGGGGGTCGCCGGCATGGCGGCGGATCAGCTCGGCCAGTTCCAGGCGCTGCAGTTCCAGGGTCGGGTCAATGGACGTGGCGGTGGTCATGATGGCTTTCCTCTGCTGACCGACGCAGCATAGGTTTGGGCAAAGAGGGGCGCTAGTCGAAAGCTGCACGTCGCTTGCCTGATCCTGCCGCGCAGCAGGATCAGGCAATCGGCGAGCAGTAATGGCCTAACGCGGCGCGCGGGTGAGCCCCTAACCTTGGCAGCCTGGCTTTTTCGTCCGCCTGCTTCAAGGAGATTGTGCAATGACCCTAAAACAACCGGTCACCCATCTTGCTTTCATCCGTGCCAGCAGCGGGCGCTCGGCAGAGCTGGGCGCGCGCCTGCGCGACCTGCTCGAGCCCTCGCTGCGTGCGCCGGGTTGCCTGAGTTTCACGGTGCAGCGCTCCCAGGCCGATGCCGACCTGTGGTTGCTCAGTGGCAGCTGGCAGGATCAGCAGGCGATGAGTGGCTACTTTGCTTCGCCGACCCTGGACGTGTTTGGCGAGCTGGTGCAGGCGCAGGTGGTCAGCAGCCTGGACTTGCATACCTTCGACTGAGGGTGGATGAGGTAAAGTAGCGCCCTTGTTCAACCACGCGGATAGCAACATGGCACGTAGGGAATTCACTCATTTCGAAGCGGTATCGGCGATGGTGCCGGTGGAAGGCGGCGGCTACAACGCGGCCATTGCGGTCAAGGCCCTGGCCATGGGCGGCGCACCGCGCTTTCACAAGGTCCTCGACGGGCAGGTGTTCAAGGGCGCCGTGGCCGCCGACGAAGCGGCCACGGCCGAGCTGCAGCGCCTGCAAGGCGTCAGCGAAGAGGGTGAACTGATCTGGTGATCAGGCCGGCGGGCGGCCCATCTTGAACAGGTTGCCCAGCTCGAAATAGTCCGCCGGGCCACCGCCACGCAGGATCGGTTCGGCGGCCGCGGTATCGTAGATGCCGTTTTTAAGCAGGTGCTCGGCAATGTGCACCGCAACCACTTCTCCGAGGATCAGCCAGCTGGGCACCAGTGCCTGGTCGGCCCGCTTGAGCTGGACGATCTGGCTGACCTTGCACTCGAACGCCACCGGGGTTTCGCCTACGCGGGGCACGCTGACGATGCTCGACGGCGTGGCGGTAAGGCCGCTCAATTCGAACTCGCTCACTTCGGCAGCAACCGGCGCGCAGCTCTGGTTCATCTGCTCGGCCAGTGGGCGGGTGGCCAGGTTCCAGACGAATTCGCCGGTCTGCTCGATGTTGTTCAGGCTGTCTTTGCGCCCGACGCTGCAGAAACCGATGATCGGCGGGATGTAGTTGAAGGCGTTGAAGAAGCTGTAGGGCGCCAGGTTCAGCCGGCCTTCGCGGTCATGCGAGGAAATCCAGCCGATAGGGCGGGGGCCGACGATGGCGTTGAACGGGTCGTGGGGCAGGCCGTGGCCTTTGGCAGGTTCGTAGTAATACATCTGTGCTGGGCTTGTTGGCCCTACCTCCTGGTGGACAAGGTGCCTAGTGTGCCAAGCCTGTGCTCGCCTGCAAATGATCAAGCCCGGCCGAAGCCGGGCTGGGTGCTCGCATCAGGTATCAGCTGATGCGGTGGGCGTTGGTACGGTCGAAGCCGTCTTCAGCGAAGCGCTGGCCGCCAGTGCGGTCGAAACCGTCTTCAGCGAAACGTTGACCGCCAGTGCGGTCGAAACCGTCTTCAGCGAAACGTTGGCCACCGGTGCGGTCAAAACCGTCTTCAGCGTAGCTGGCGGACTGGGATTGAGCCGCGGCAAAGGTGTGAGCGCTGGTACGGTCGAAGCCATCTTCGGCGAAGGCGCCTGCTGCGAAAACGGAGAGGGCCAGGGTAAGGATCAGTTTGTTTTTCATGGTCGTTGCTCCAGGTTGCGAGAGGTTGTTTGTTTCTATGGGTTTAATCCTACGCTGATTAATTTGATTAAAAAGCGCAAATAATAGCGTTTAGAAATCGAATAAATCGATGTTTCAATGCAGGCTTCGCGTGGGTCAGGCAGCGGTGTCAGTCAGTAGCCGCAAACCCTCGCGTTGTCGTTTCGTCAGCCATCGCAGCTTGAAGGTCGGGAATTAAAGGGGTGTTAAGAACGGAACATCTTGTTTCAACGTGTCGTCAGGCGTTGGAGATGTCCTGAGTGTTGATGCGGTAGCGGGTACTGCGGCCCCCGCCAGGCAGGCGAACCAGGCAAGCCTTGTCGAGCAGGTCGGTAAGGTGGCGGGTCGCAGTGGCCTTGGAAACCTTCGCTACTGCCTGGTACTGCGTGGCGCTGATGCCCTCCTCGAAACCGCGGGGGCCGCCATCAAGCAACCTGTTGAGCACCTTGACCTGTTCGGGCAGCAAACCATCTGCGCGATGCGCCTGCCAGAACCTGGCCTTGGCCAGTATCCGGTCGATGTTTGCCAGTGCCTGTTCGAAGCTGCGCAGCAATGTGGCAAGGAACCAGCACAACCAGCGGGTGATATCCAGGTCGCCTTTCTGGCTGCGCTCCAGGACCTGGTAATAGCCGGCCCTGTCCTCGAGGATGCTGGCGGACATGGCATAGAAGCGAATGGCCTGGCGCTCAGCTTGGGCCAGCGCCAGGTCGGTGATCGCCCGGGTCAGCCGACCATTGCCATCATCGAACGGGTGCAGCGTGACAAACCAGAAGTGCGCAATACCGGCGCGTAACAGCGGATCCAGACCAGCGTTATCGAGGCTGTTGGCAAACCAGTCGAGAAACGCCGCGAGCTGTGTTTCAAGACCCTCGCGCGGTGGTGCCTGGAAATGCACGGTGGGCTTGTCGAGACGGCCGGAGATCACCTGCATGGGCACTTCATCACGTAACCGGCCGACCAGTACCGCCTTGCTCAAGGCCCCTTGTACTTCCGGGAATAGCCACTGGTGCCAAGTGAACAGGCGTTGCAGGGTCAGTGGTCGGTCATACCCTTGAGTTGCATCCAGCATCAGTTCCGCCAGCCCTTCACTGCGGGCACTGGTAGCTCCCGGTTCATCCATGCCCAGCCGACGGGCAAGAGAAGAGCGCACCGAGCCCACATTCAGCTGTTCACCTTCGATTGCCGAGGAGGTGACGATGTTCTGCAGCAGCGTATCCAGCATGTTCTGGCACTCGCTGAGCCCATCGATGCTGCCGATCTTGCCCAGCAGACGACCTTGCATGCTGATGCAGTTGCGCAGGAGCGGGGCAATGGCTTCGTTTTGCCAGGTAAATTGGGGCCAGGCTGGTTGCTGCCAGATCCACAAAGGGCTGTTCATGATTGTGCCGATCCATCCTGTGAGCCGAATAAGCCGGCTATTCGGCTCATTGGGTGAGCCGAATAATAGCGCTATTCGGCTCAAACTGTGAGCCGAATAATGCCGCTAATCGGCTCACAGGTTGTCGTGCATCATGAAAAAGGGGGCGCCCATGTAATGGAGCGCCCCCTTTCAGTGTTGCCAACCAGCGTCAGTCAGTAGTAATCCGCGAGTGTTGCTTGGTGTCCTTCATGGTCGCGTAAACCAGCAGCGAACAGGCGATGCAGGCGGTGACGTACCAGTAGTAGCCGCTCTCCATGCCCGCGCTCTTGAACCACAGGGCCACGTACTCGGCGGTGCCGCCGAAGATCGACACGGTCAGGGCGTACGGCAGGCCCACACCCAGGGCGCGGATTTCCGTTGGAAACAGCTCTGCCTTGACCACGGCGTTGATCGAGGTGTAGCCGCTGACGATGATCAGCGCCGCCATGATCAGGAAGAATGCGCCCCACCAGGTCTCGATGGTGTGCAGCGTGCTGAGGATCGGTACGGTGAACAGGGTGCCGAGCACACCGAAGGCGATCAGGATTGGGCGTCGGCCGATCTTGTCGGACAGGCCACCGATCACCGGCTGCAGGCACATGAACAGGAACAGCGTAGCGGCCGAGATGGTAGTCGAGTCGCTGATGCTCATGCCCACGGTGTTGACCAGGTACTTCTGCATGTAGGTGGTGTAGGTGTAGAAGGCCAGGGTGCCGCCCATGGTCAGGCCGACCACGGTCATCAGCTCCTTGGGGTGGCGCAGCAGGGTGCGCATCAGGCTTTCCTTGGCTTTTTCCTTCTTGGTGAACGAGGCGGTTTCTTCCATGCCGCGACGCAGGTACAGGGCCACCACGGCGCACAGTGCACCGATCACGAACGGCACGCGCCAGCCCCAGGCATACAGCTGCTCTGTGGTCAGGGTCTGCTGCAGGACAATCAGTACCGCCAGGGCGATGAGCTGGCCGGAGATCAGGGTCACGTACTGGAAGCTGGAGAAGAAGCCACGGCGTTCCTTGCTGGCCATTTCGCTGAGGTAGGTGGCCGAGGTGCCGTACTCGCCACCCACCGACAGGCCTTGCAGCAGGCGTGCGATGACCAGCAGGACCGGTGCGGCGACGCCGATGGTTTCGTAGCCCGGGGTCAGGGCAATGACCAGCGAGCCGGCGCACATCAACAGTACCGAGGCCATCAGCGCGGCCTTGCGGCCTTTGCGGTCGGCGTACAGGCCCATCAGCCAGCCACCGATCGGGCGCATGAGGAAGCCCACGGCGAAGATCGCGGCGGTATTGAGCAATTGTGCGGTGGAGTCACCGGCCGGGAAAAAGGCCTTGGCGAAGTACAGCGAGAATGCGGCGTAGACGTACCAGTCGTACCATTCGACCATGTTGCCGATGGACCCGCTGAAGATCGACTTCAAACGGCTGGCGGTGGTTTTTTCTGCGGCGGGCGCAGTGGCCGCCCCAGCGGGCAGGGAGGTGGCGTTATCCATCAGGGATACCTTCTCGTTGTTTTTGTGGAGCGCGCCGTAGCGCAGCTTGCCAAGGCAATTGCAGAAGGTGTGCCAAATGGGTGCAGGCTGATTCATTTGAGGGCACAACCGCGTGATAGCTGGCCTGTAGGAGCGGCCTTGCGTCGCGACGGGCCGCAAAGCAGCCCCAGGATCGTTCAGAAATAAGCGGATTTTTGCCTATCAACGATTACAGGTAAGCGGAAATCCGCTCATTCGCGCCCGACAAAGTCCTCGCGCACCAGCCCATGCCGCTGCATCTTTTCGTTAAGCGTACGCCGCGGCAACTGCAACGCCTCCATCACCGACTTGATCTCGCCCCCATGCTGGCGCAGGGCTGCGCGCAGGCATTGCGCCTCGAACGCTTCCATCTGTTCGCCCAGCGACTGCCCGGCAGGTGTCGCTTCGATGTTCGGCGAACTCAGCCCCAGCGCATGGCGCTCCGCCGCATTGGCCAGCTCACGTACGTTGCCCGGCCAGTCATGGGACAGCAGCTGAGCCAGTTGTACACCCGACAGCAGCGGGGCGGCACGGCCCAGCTTTTCGCCTGCAGCGCGAGCAAAGTGCTCGAACAGCAGAGGAATGTCTTCACGCCGCTCACGCAGCGGCGCCAGGCGCAGCTCGGCCACATTCAGGCGATAGGCAAGGTCTTCGCGAAAGCGGCCGGCGCGGGCCTCTTCGAGCAGGTCGGGCTTGGTCGCGGCAATGACACGCAGGTCGACGCTTATGCTCTGGTTGGCACCCAGACGTTCCAGCTTCTGCTCCTGGATCACGCGCAACAGCTTGGCCTGCTGCGCCAGCGGCATGCTCTCGATTTCGTCGAGAAACACCGTGCCACCGTTGGCGTACTCCAGCTTGCCGATGCGCTTGCCCTGGGCGCCGGTGAAGGCGCCGCTTTCGTGACCAAACAGCTCGGCCTCGAACAGCGACTCGGGAATGGCCGCGCAGTTGAGTGCGACGAAGGGTTTACCGGCGCGAGGGCCAAAATCGTGCAGGCAGCGGGCCACGCGCTCCTTGCCGCTGCCGGTTTCGCCACGGATCAGCACATTGACCGGCAGGCTGGCCAGCTCCAGCACTTGTCGGCGCAGCTGTTGCAGGCCCTGAGACATGCCCAGTAACGTGCCTTCCAAGCGTGACTTGAGGTCGGCCTGTTCATGCAGCCGGCGGTTTTCCAGCACCAGCTGGCGCTTTTCCAGGGCCCGGCGCAGGCTGCCCAGCAAGTGCTGCGGGGTGAAGGGCTTTTCGAGAAAGTCGTAGGCACCGCTGCGCATGGCTTCCACTGCCATGGGCACGTCGCCGTGGCCAGTCAGCAAGATGACGGGCAAGTCGGGGTCGTCCGCCTGCAGGCGTTCGAGCAATTGCAGGCCATCCATGCCCGGCATGCGCACATCGCTGATGATGACCCCGGGAAAGTGCTGCGGCAGGTGGGCCAGGCACTCTTCGGCGCGCGCGAACAGTTGCACGCTGAAGCCGGACAGGCTCAGCCATTGCTCGACTGCACTGCGGATACTGGCTTCATCATCGACGACGATCACTGAATTCAACATACAGGCTCCAGGTCACGGGGCAGGGTAAGGCTCAGGCGTGCACCACCGGGCAGGTTTTCGACCTGCAGCTGGCCACCGGCCTCGTGGACGATGCCGTAGGAAATGGCCAGCCCCAGGCCCAGGCCTTCGCCCACCGGCTTGGTGGTGAAGAACGGGTCGAAGACCTTGGCCAGGTTGGCCTCGGCGATGCCGCCCCCCGAGTCCAGTACGCTCAGGCGCCACCGCTCGCCCTCGGGTTCGATGCGCACCTCCAGGCGTTTGTAGCGCTTGTCGGCCATGGCGTCGAGGGCATTGCGCAACAGGTTGATCAGCACCTGTTCCAGGCGAATGGCATCGCCGCGTACCCAGGCCGGGCGCGCCAGGTACAGGGCCACCTCTACCTCTTCGCTGCGAATGCGGGTTTCCAGCAGGTGCAGGGCCTGGTCGACCACGGTGGCCAGGTCGAGGCGCTCGCGCAGGCCGACCGGGCTGTTGCGGGCAAAGGTTTTCAGGTGGCTGGTGAGCGCGGCCATGCGCGTCAGCATCTGCTCCAGTGGCTCCAGGGCCTGGCGTGCTTCGTCATGGCGGCCATGGTCGAGCAGCAGGCGCAGGGTTTCCAGTTGCATGCGCTGGGTGGTCAGCGGCTGGTTGATTTCGTGAGCCATGGCTGCCGACATCTGCCCGAGCGCCGCCAGTTTGGCTGATTGCACCAAGCCTTCTTGAGCCGTGCGCAGTTCGCGAGTGCGTTCCTCGACCTGGCGCTTTAGCTCTTCGCGGCTGCGCTGGCGAAGGCGCGCCAGGCGCAGGCGCTGGCTGACGAACAGTGTGGCGAACACCAGGCTCAGCCACACGGCGGCGGCGCCCAAGGCGGCATTGCGGCCGTCGGCAGTGACCTGCGGTTTGCGCAGCAGGTGCAAAGTCCAGTTTTCGCCTTCCAGTGGCAGGCTTTCCCACAAGTATTCGGCGCTGCCCTCGGGGCCTTGCACGCGGCTAAGGGTGCTGTTGGCGGCAAAGCGCGTCAGCACCTGATGCTGCAACGGCACCAGCGGTTGTTTGTCGTACTGGCGGGTTTCGGCAAGCTCGGCACGGTCGGCACCACTGAGCGGCTGCAGCTCGCGGTAGCGCCAGCCGTCCTGGTTGGCGATGAAGGTGATGCCGCGGGCATCGCTCACCAGCAGGATGTCGCTGCCCTGGCGCCACTCGCGTTCAAGTTCCGGGAACTCCAGCTTCACCACCATGGCACCGAGGAAGCGGCCATGCTCGTCGTTCACCGCGCTGGCGAGGAAGTAGCCCGGCACGCCACTGGTCACGCCTACGGCGTAGAAGCGGCCACTGCCCTGGCTGCGGGTTTGCTTGAAATAGGGCCTGAAGCCGTAGTTGGAGCCGACATAGCTGCTGGGCAGCCGCCAGTTGCTGGCGGCGATGGCCAGGCCGGTGCGGTCGAGCAGTTCGAGGGTGGAGGAGTTTGCGGCGCCGTTGATGCGTTCAAGCTTGCGGTTCAGGGCGTCCTGCACCTCTTCGCTGGCCGGGTCACGCAGGGCGGCGATCAGCTCCGGGTCCAACGCCAGCACGGCGGGCAGGGCGCGGTAGCGGTCGATCAGGGTATGCAGGGTATTGGCGTACAGGCCCAACTGCTGGCTGGCACGCTGGGCGTCGTCTTCCATGGCCTGGCGCTTGGCCTGGTGCATGGCCCAACCGGCACTGAGGGCGGTACCCAGCACGATCAGCAGGGTGATCAGCCCCAGACGCAGGGCGCGAAAGGAAAAGGGCATCGGGGCGGATCCGGGTGATTGTGATATCGGGGCCTGCCTCTTCGCGGGCTTGCCCGCTCCCACAGAATACTCACAGCCCGATGGACCTGTGCAGTACCTGTGGGAGCGGGCAAGCCCGCGAAAAGGCCGGTACAGGCGACCTTTCGGTTACAGCAGTTCGAAGCTCTGCTGCTGCACCGCCTGGGAATCCAGCCCGACCTGGACATTGAATTCCCCTGGCTCGGCAACCCGCTGCAGCTGGCCATTGTAGAACTTCAGGTCTTCCTCGCTGATGCGGAAGGTCAAGGTGCGTGACTCGCCCGGCTTGAGCATCAGCTTCTGGAAGTTCTTGAGTTCCTTGACCGGGCGGCTCATCGACGCCGACACGTCCTGCAGGTACAGCTGCACCACGGTCTCGCCGGCTACCTTGCCGGTGTTCGCCACCGTCACCTTGGCCTCCAGTGTGTCGCCGCGCTTGAGGTCCTTGTTCGACAGCTTCAGGCCCGACAGCTCGAAGCTGCTGTAGGTCAGGCCATAGCCGAACGGGTACAGCGGGCCGTTGGGCTCTTCAAAATACTGCGAGGTGTAGTTTCCTGGTTTGCCAGGGGTGAACGGCCGACCGATGCGGGTGTGGTTGTAGTACATCGGGATCTGCCCGACCGAGCGCGGGAAGGTGATGGCCAGCTTGCCGGACGGGTTGTAGTCACCAAACAGCACGTCGGCGATGGCATTACCACCTTCGGTGCCGGCGAACCAGGTTTCGAGGATGGCGTCGGCCTGCTCGCGCTCCCAGCTGATCGACAGCGGCCGGCCGTTCATCAGCACCAGCACCAGCGGTTTGCCAGTGGCCTTCAGGGCCTTGATCAACTCGCGCTGGCTGGCCGGGATCTCCAGGGTGGTACGGCTCGACGACTCGTGGGACATGCCGCGGGACTCGCCGACCACTGCCACCACCACATCGGATTGCCTGGCCGCCTTGACCGCTTCATCGATCAGCACCGCAGGCGGGCGCGGGTCGTCGACGATTTCCGGGGCATCGAAGTTGAGGAAATTCAGGTAATCGAGGATCGCCTTGTCGCCCGTGACGTTGGAGCCTTTGGCGTAGACCAGCTTGGCCTTGCCTTCCACGGCGCGGCGCAGGCCTTCGCGCACGGTTACCGAGTGCACCGGTTTACCGTCGGCGGCCCAGCTGCCCATCATGTCGATGGGGGCATCCGCCAGTGGGCCGACCAGGGCGATGGTGCCGGTCTTTTTCAGCGGCAGGGTCTGGTTGCGGTTTTCCAGCAGCACCAGGCTGCGGCGTGCCACGTCACGCGCAGCTTCGCGGTGCAGGCGGTCGTTGCCGTAATAGTCCTTCAGGTCGGTTTCGGCTTTGCCGATGCGCACGTACGGGTCCTTGAAAAGGCCCATGTCGTACTTGGCGCCAAGCACTTCGCGTACCGCCTGGTCCAGTTCGCGCTGGGTCACTTCGCCGGACTTCAGCAGGCCTGGCAGCTCTTCGCCGTACAGGGTGTCGTTCATGCTCATGTCGATGCCGGCCTTGATCGCCAGCTTGGCGGCTTCACGGCCGTCGCGGGCGACGCCGTGGCGGATCAGTTCCTGGATGGCGCCGTGGTCGCTGATGGTCACGCCTTTGAAGCCCCACTCCTTGCGCAGCAGGTCGTTCATCAGCCAGGTGTTGGAGGTGGCCGGCACACCGTTGATCGAGTTCAACGCCACCATTACCCCGCCAGCACCGGCGTCGAGCGCGGCGCGGTAGGGCGGCAGGTAGTCGTTGTACATTTTCGGCAGGCTCATATCGACCGTGTTGTAGTCGCGCCCGCCTTCCACTGCACCATACAGGGCGAAGTGCTTGACGATGGCCATGATGCTGTCGGGGTTGGCCGGGCTGCTGCCCTGAAACGAGCGCACCATCACCTGGCCGATTTTCGAGGTCAGGTAGGTGTCCTCGCCGAAGCCTTCGCTGGTACGGCCCCAGCGCGGGTCGCGGGCGATATCGACCATGGGGGCGAAGGTCATGTCCAGGGCGTCGGCCGAGGCTTCGATGGCTGCAGTGCGGCCGACCTTGGCGACGGCGTCCATGTCCCAGGTGGCGGCCATGCCCAGGCCGATCGGGAAGATGGTGCGTTCGCCGTGAATGGTGTCGTAAGCGAAGAACATCGGGATCTTCAGGCGGCTGCGCATGGCCGCGTCCTGCATCGGGCGATTTTCGGGCGCGGTGCGCGAGTTGAAGGTACCACCGATGCGGCCTGCAGCGATTTCTTCGCGGATCTTTTCGTGGGGCATTTCCGGGCCGATGCTGATCAGGCGCAGCTGGCCGATTTTCTCGGCTTCGGTCATCTGGCTGATCAGGTGCTCGATGAACGCCTGCTTGTCCTGCAGGGGCGGGGCATAGGGGGCGGCAAGGGCCGCCTGACTGGCAAGGCCCATGGCCAGGCCCAGCAAAGACAGTTTCATCATCAATTCCGTTGTGGGGCCTCTGCCGTATCCAGGGTGATACGCGCGCGGCCGAAGTTTTCAGGCGGCTATTGTTGTACGATTCGCAGGCTTACTTTCCAGCAGCGGATTATGCCTGAATATGTCGTCTGCGGATGAAGCCCCGAGTGCCGGGACAACAACTATAAGAACGTTCAAGAGACCGACGGCATGACCCCCTTCGACGAGTACCATCAACGGCAGATTGCCGAAGCCATTGCGCGTGCCGAACGGCGCACCGATGCCGAACTGGTGACGGTGCTGGCTCGCCGCGCCGACGATTACGCCTATTGGCCGCTGTTGTGGGCCGCCGTGCTGGCGCTGGCGGTGCCAGGCCTGTTGCATTGGCTGCTGGGTTGGCCCAGCGTGCGTGGCTTGCTGGTGGCCAACGTGTTGCTGTTCGTCGGCTTGTGCCTGCTGCTGCGCAACCCGCGCCTGGCCGGCTGGCTGATCCCCCGTGCCCTGCGTCGCTGGCGTGCTTCACGGCTGGCCCAACAGCAGTTTCGCGAGCAGAACCTGCAGCGCACCGCAGGCGCCACGGGTGTGCTGATTTTTGTCAGCGAGGCGGAGCGGCATGTGGAGATCCTGGTCGACCGCGGTATCGAGCACTGCCTGGACGCCAAAGCCCGCGCGGCCATCGGAGCGCGCTTTGCCGAACAGGTGCGCCAGGGCCGGACCTTGCAAGGCTTTGTCGAGTGCATCGAGGCGTGTGGCGAGCTGCTTAGCCAGCACGTGCCGCCAACCCATGCCCGTAACGAGCTGCCCAACCGCTTGGTGATTCTCGATTGATCCGGATCCGCCTGGCTTGACGCGTTCCCGGTGGGGGCGGGTTCACCCGCAAATGCTGCCTGGAGGCCACCGACGCATTCGCGGGTAAACCCGCTCCCACAGGGTGTAGAATGCGCTTCCCGCTATTCGAGGCACCGTTTCTCCATGTCCGCCAGTACTTCCGCCCCCTCCGCGCCGGATGCGCGCGCTCAGTTTCTCGACCTGCTGAACGCCGCCCTGCACGGCGATACCTTGGTCAAACTGGTGCTGGCGCGCCATGTCGGTGCCGATCAGACCTTGCAACGGATCATCGCCAAGCCGCTGCAGGTCAAGGGCCAGCCGTGCCTGTCGCTGGTCTACCGCCACCAGACCCGCGACATCACCCGCAACCTGCCGCTGGACCAGGCCCGGGCGCTGGTCGCCGAGCTGCTGCCAGACAGCTTCCGCAACGCCCACCTGTTCGATGCTGACGGCGAGGTGCAACTGACCTTCAGCAAGAAGGGCAAGCCGATGCTGCAGCGTCACGGCGCACAGGCACCGCGTGAGGTCACTGCCAGCAGCGGCCATGACCGCGAGAAGAAGCGTTACCTGGAGTTGTCGCGCCCGTTTTTGCGTGACCTGGGCGTAACCGATGCACAAGGCGCGTTGATTCCGTCGATGTCGCGCAAGTGGAAGCAGATCAACAAGTTCATCGAGGTCTTCGACCACGCCCTGGCCAGCGCCCCGGTGCCGGCCGGGCAGGTACTGCGGGTGGCCGACTTTGGCTCGGGCAAGGGCTACCTGACCTTCGCCATGCATGATTACCTGCGCAACAGCCTGGGCCGCGACGCACAGGTCACGGGCGTAGAACTGCGCCAGGACATGGTCGACCTGTGCAACACCGCTGCCGCGCGCCTGGAGCACCCAGGCCTGGAATTCCAGTGCGGTGACGTGCGCAGCGTGGTGCCAGAGGCCATCGAGGTGATGATCGCCCTGCATGCCTGTGACATTGCCACCGACTACGCCATCCATACCGGCATCCGCTGCAACGCCGCGATCATCATGTGCTCGCCGTGCTGCCACAAACAGATTCGCCCGCAACTGCACAGCCCGGGGTTGCTGCAACCCATGCTGCAGTACGGCCTGCACCTGGGCCAGCAGGCCGAAATGCTGACCGACAGCCTGCGGGCGCTTTACCTTGAAGCGTGCGGTTACGAAACCAAGGTATTCGAGTTCATCTCGCTGGAGCACACCAACAAGAACAAGATGATTCTTGCGGTGAAGCGGCAGAAGGCGGGGGACAACGGGGCGTTGCTGGAGAAGATTGGCCAGCTCAAGGCGTTTTATGGGGTGCAGGAGCATTGCCTGGAGACGCTACTGCGGGCGGATGGGTTGCTCTGACGGCAACCCCCAGCAAGCCTGCGCGCGCTCCTGCTGGGAGCGTGCTAGCGTCGAGCGGCTGGTAGCTCGATCGCCAAATCTGCCAGCCCCAACGGATGCGTACTGGCATCAAAGAAATGCACCTGCGTGCCCGTGAGATCCCCGAACCGATCAATATAGTGTTGCTTCTGGTTGATCACCGAAGCCTCGCTCAAAGGCCTTATGGCAATCGACAGATGCTGTGGCCGCGCCTGTCGGATAGCGTCGAGCAGGTGCTGGTCGCTGCTGTCCAGATGCTGCCCGAACAGGCATAGCCCCTGGCTCTCCTGTGCCAACTGCCCCAAGCACCAGCCCAGGTAATCCGAGTTGCGAATGGCGCGCAGTTTTTCGTCGCTGCGGTCTTCGTTGACGAACAGCGGCACCTCGCCGGGGATGTTCACCGCAAAGCCATCGAGCAGCTCGGCGTTGTCGGCGCTGCGTTGGCGGGTGGTGCCGTCGGGCAGCTTGAGCAGGTGCAGCCCGCCATGCAAGTGCAGCACCCGGGTACCTTCGCTGCGGGTGCGGCGCACATCGAAGAAGCCTTGCTCGTCGAACAGCTCGGCAAAGCCCTGCGGAGCGTGTTGTACAGCCCATGGCAGCAGCAGGTCGTAGTTGCTGGTGTAGACGCTGCGGTAGCCGCGCAAGCCCTGGTTGAAGGCTGCCAGCGTGGTGGCTGGCATCAGTGACCACGGCAGGTGCACCGTGCGCACGGCGTGAATCAACGCTTCCTTGATTGAGTAGTAGCGGTTCAGCGGCGCGGTGGAGTTGATGGCCAGCGCGGCGTTGGCGCGCACGGTGGTGTTCAGGGTGCTGAGCACAGGCTCGAACAGCTCTGTGCCCAAGGATTTGAACAGCGCCTGGTCGCTGACCGCCAGGCCTTTCTTGCGGCCGGCGCGTTGCGCTTCCTCGAACAGCGAGAAGTAGCCGAACGGCTTCCACACTGCGCGGCTGGCACCGTTGCCCAGCAGCAGGGCGTCGCATGGGTGGCGGGCAGCCAGTTCTGGCCAGGGGGTGAGGGTGGCGTCAAGTGCGGGCATGCTGGGGTCCGTTGGATGGAGCGGAGAACGGGGGCGACTTTAGCATGTCATGCAGCGTGAGCGAGGGTTGGTGTCCTGCCAACAGCCTTGTGTTACCTGGACTGGCCCTATCGCCGGCACACTGCGGCTCCGGTTACGCCAAACCCGGTACGCCCTAATCCCGGCCCGTACCGAACCAAACAGCAGCTTTTCTTCCATTTCCCGCGCCATCCCCGAGCGCACCAGCAGGCGCAGGAACGTACCCCGGGCGCGTGCGATGGCAAAGAAGATGCCTTGCGCTGCCAGGGTGTCGCGTACTTCACGCAGGGCAGCGATGCCGCTGACGTCGATGTTGGTGACTGCTTCGGCATCGAACAGCACGGCCTTGGGCTGGTGCTGGCTCTGTACCGCCTCGAGCAGGCGCATCTTGAAGTAGTCGGCGTTGAAGAACAGGATCGCGTCGTCGAAGCGGTACACCACCAGCCCTGGCACGGTGCGCGCGTCCTTGAATTTGCGGATGTCGACCTGGCCTTCGGTGCCCGGCAGCCAGCCCAGCACGGCATCGGTGGGCTGGTAGATGCTGTACAGCAGGCGCAGGATCGCCAGGGTGACGGCAAACACGATACCGGGCAGCACGCCCAGGCCCAGCACCCCCGCCGTCGTCAGCAGGCACAGCCAGAACTCGAAGCGGCTGAGACGCCGGATGCTACCCAGCGACTTGATGTCGATCAGCCCCCAACCGGCCATCAACAGCACGGCGCCCAGTGCAGCCTGCGGGATCCACGCCATGGGCGCGGTGAAGAACAGCAGAATCAGGGCGATGACCAGGGCCGCGATGATACCCACCAGCTGGCTTTTGCCACCGACCATGTCATTGACCGCCGTACGCGAGTCGGCGCCACTGATGGCAAAGCCCTGGGAAACCCCGGCGGCCAGGTTGCTGACGCCCAGGGCTACAAACTCGTGGTTGGCGTTGATCGCATAGCCATGCCGGGCGGCGAAGCTGCGCGCAGTGAGCATGGCACTGCAGAAACTGACGGTGGCAATACCCAGGGCGTCGCGCAGCAGGCTTTTCATTTCCTCCAGGTTGCTGTGCGGCCAGGCCAGCTGCGGGATGCCGGCAGGTACCGGGCCGAGGACGGCAACGCCGAAGCGGTCAAGGCCGAACAGCCCGGCCAGCAGCATGAACAGCGCCACTCCCGTGAGGGCTGCAGGCAGGCGCGGGTAGCGCCGCGGCAGCCAGACCAGCAAGCCCAGGGCGGCCAGGCCGATGAGCAACGTGACCCAGTGAATCTCGCCCAGGCGCTGGAAGAAGTTGATCAGGCTGAGGATGAAACCGTCGCCTTCGATCTTGAAGCCCACCACCTTGGACAGCTGCCCGGCGATCAGGCTAAGGCCGATGCCGTTGAGGTAGCCGATCAGGATCGGCCGCGAAAAGAAGCTGGCGATGAAGCCGGCGCGGGCCAGGCCGGCGGCAATCAGCATTATGCCAACCAGCACGGTGACGATCACCGACAGTTCGACAATGCGCTGCGGGTCGCCCATGGCCAGCGGTGCCACGGCGCCGGCGATCATCGCGCAGGTGGCAGCGTCGGGGCCGACCATCAGTTGGCGCGAGCTGCCGATCAGGGCGTAGACCATCATCGGCAGGACGCAGGCATACAGGCCGTATTGTGGCGGCAGGCCGACGATTTGCGCGTAGGCGATGGCAATGGGGATCTGGATCGCCGCGACTGAGAGCCCGGCCTGCAGGTCGGCATGCAGCCACTCGCGCCGATAGTGCAGGAGGTTGGCAAGGCCTGGTAGCCAGCGGGATAGAAACATGCGTCATCCTTTCGAAATGTTTCAAGAATCCAGTGAACATATCCGCCACAAGCCGTTTCGCTTGCAGGCGTATGCACCCGCTGCGCATTGAAGCGGATCGGCAGGCAAATGGCCATGGGCCAGGTCAACGTGGGGGGGGCAGAAACGAAAAAAGGAGCCAAGGCTCCTTTTGACTGCGATGACGTTGCTGGAACGTCATGCTGGAATGCGATGTGGAGCGGGTAGAGGGAATCGAACCCTCAACTAAAGCTTGGGAAGCTTTCGTTTTGCCACTAAACTATACCCGCGTCTGCGCAGCACTTTTTACCAGAACCCTTCACGAATTAGAAGCCCAAGTTATAAAAAAGCTTGTCGGCACCCCATAGCCTGCGGGTATCAGTTACAGAGTGCCGAGGCGCTCAGATAGCCAATGCATGCTGCCCCTGTTGAACGTGCTGGTAGCGGTGACGAGGTTCACGCACGGTCGGCTTGAGGAAGCCAAGCAAGACGCTGCGGGTGTTTTCACAGGCGGTCTTGTTTTCCATGTCGAGGAAATGGCCCGCGTCGCGGATCACGCTGAAGTGGCTTCTGCCCACATGCTTGCCAAACTGCCGGGCATCTTCGGCCGTGGTGTACTCGTCGCGGTCACCGTTGACGAACAGTACCGGGATGTCGATATTTCGCGCACCATCCAGCGCTCGCTCCAGGTCGTGCTGCAGCACCTGGTTGATGTGGAAGTGCATCTGCGCGTACTCGTGGCTGTCCAGGCTGCTGACGTGCCGGTAGTTGAAGCGCTTGAACAGTGACGGCAGGTGCTTGCCGATGGTGTCGTTGACCAGGTTGCCGACCTGATACCGGTCGCAGGCGGCCAGGTACTGGCAGCCACGGTCCAGGTAGTCGCGCATCGGCTCGTTGATCACTGGCGAGAACGAACTCACCACTGCCTTCTTCACCTTACGCGGCTGGTGCGCCAGCGCCAGCAGCGTACTTGCGCCACCCCACGAGAAAGACATCACGTGGTCTGCCTGGAAGTGCTCGATCAGTTCAAGGAGGATATGCGCCTCGGTTTCCTTGCTGATCAGACGCTCCTGACGGTTGTGCGGTTTGGACTTGCCGGCATACGGCTGGTCGAACAACACGATGTTGAACTGCGGGTGCAGGTTACGTACCGTCTGGGCGAACGAGGCGGTGGTGGCCAGCGAACCATTGATCAGGATGATCGTATTCTCGGCCGCATCCGCGCGATAGAACTCCGTGTAAACCCGATACTGACCTTGGATATCAAGTACAGCGATTTCTGGCCTCATGTCATCGACTCCTGGCGCAAAAAGGGTATTCGCGTCACCTAGGGTGCACGTTCTTTATGACAGGTAGGCATTTGCCTGAAGAGAAACCGGGGGGCCCTGTGTCGATCCTTGGCACTTGCGTCGACGGTATTGTTTTTGGCGGGCAATTCGCCGTGCCCCAAGGCATCGAGGCCTTGGGTGGCCAGCAAAAAGTGTCTTCGACTGCGGGCGTGACTTGCTAGTCACATGCAGACTGACGATTTGGATTCAAGCAGTGGCTCGCGGATCGCGCAAGTGCCGTTCGGGGAGAAATGTGACTTTTGTCGCTGAGCGGTCGTATGGCAGACCCCGTAATGTCTGCCCCGGCCTTTTCGCGGGCGCGCCCGCTCCCACAGGAAAAACACAAGCCCGGGGCATTTCGGGTATGGGTGGGAGCGGGCATGCCCGCGAAGAGGCCTGGGCAGGCGGCCTAGACAGTGGCTATTTCTTCCGCTGTGAGTTCACGAAACGCCCCAGGTGCCAACCCAGGGTCCAGCCGGATCGCCCCCATGCTCTCCCGATGCAGCCCCACCACCTTGTTGTCGAAGAACCCGAACATGCGTTTTACCTGGTGGTAGCGCCCTTCGACGATCGCCAATCGGGCGCGTCGCGGCCCGAGGATGTCTAGCTGGGCAGGTTGGGTGGTGAGGTCTTCGAAGGCGAAGTAGAAACCCTCACGGAACTTGGCCACATAGTGTTCGGCAATGTCGTCTTCGGTTTCCACCAGATAATGCTTGGGGAGCTTGGTGGCAGGCTGGGTCAGGCGCCGTGACCACTGGCCATCGTTGGTCAGGATCATCAGCCCGGTGGTGTTGAAATCCAGGCGCCCGGCAATGTGCAGGTCATCGCGGAGCGCTGTTGGCAGCAGGTCGAGCACGGTGGGGTGCTGCGGGTCCTGGGTGGCGCTGACGCAACCCTGTGGCTTGTGCAGCATCAGGTAACGCGCGGGGCGGCCCGCCTGGAGCAACTGGTCGTCCAACTCGACACGGCTGAATTCACGTATCTCGGTCAGCGGGTCGCTGACCACCACGCCCTCCACCCGCACACGGCGTTGCGCCAGCATCAGGCGAACTTGCTGGCGGTTGTGGCTGGGGAGGTTGGCGAGGAAACGGTCGAGGCGCATTGGAACAGGTCAGTGGGGAGTGGTTGATCGGAGTTGCTCTTCAACGGCAGCGCAACGCGGGCACAGGCAGGCTTTGTTCCGCAACTCGGCGGGCAGGGCCTGCAGCACGGCCGGGTCGATGGTCACGCTGTAGCACCAGCAGGCCTGGGTAGCGCGGCGCGGGTCGGCCAGGCTGCATTGGTTGAGGGCACCGCAAGCGGGGCAGTGTTGGCTGTCATTCATGGCGGGTTTCACTGCAGACGCGGTTGCGGCCGGCCTGCTTGGCACGATAGAGCGCACGGTCGGCGCGGGTCAGCAGGGCGTGTAGGGTATCCCCTGGCTGCAGGCTGCTCAGGCCGATGCTGGTGGTGAGGCGCAGCGGCTGTTCTTCGTAGCTGAAGGTCAACTGTTCGGTGCGGCGGCGGATCTTTTCCGCCACCTCGATGGCCTGCCGGCCTTCGGCTTCACGCAGCAGCACGATGAATTCCTCACCGCCCCAGCGGCACAGTATATCCGACTGGCGCAGGCTGCCTTGCAGTACATTGGCAAATTGGCGCAGCACTTCGTCGCCTGCCAGGTGGCCGTGGGTGTCGTTCAGTGCCTTGAAGTGGTCCAGGTCGATCAGCAACGCCACCAGCGGCCCACTGTCGCGCTGGGCTTCGTGCAAAGCCTGGGCGGCGAGCAGGTCGAAGCTGCGCCGGTTGGGCAGGCCGGTGAGGCTGTCGAGGGTGGCCAGGGCTTCGGTGCTGGCCTGGTGACGGCGGACCATGGCATGCACCAGCGCCAGCACCACCAGGGTGATCATCGCGCAGATGGCCAGGTTCAGGTACAGGGAGTGGCGGATGCGGTCGAGGGCGCCGGTTTCGCGCTTTTCCACCAACAGGTACCAGTCCAGTTCGGGCAGGTGGCGCACGTTGAGGAAGTGGCTGTGGTTGTCGCTGTCGCGGTATTCGTGGCTGCCTTCACCGGGCACCAGCTGCTCGGCCAGTACGTCGTTCAGTTCGGGGTTGTCGCTGAGCGGCTGGCCGACCCGCAGACCATGCGGGCCACCTTCCGAGCCGGTCATCAGCACCTTGCCCTTGGCGTCGGTGAACAGCACCGAACGCTGGTAGCGCCGCTGATACTGGTCGATCAGCTTGACCACCGACGATACGCTCAGCCCGACGCCGGTGGCACCGATGAAGCGGTGCTGGTAGTCATGTACCTGGTAGTTGATGAACACGGTCAGGCTGTCCTGGTTGGCCATGTCCAGATCGACGTTGATCTCATAGGGCGCCTTGAGGTCGCGCAGGCGGAAATACCAGGCATCGCGCCAGGTGCCGGGCTCTACCTTCTTGAGCACGCCTTTGGCCTGGTAGTAGGTGAGGGTGCGGTCAGACACGAAAAACGACGTGAAGGTGTCCTGCTTGCCCATGACTTCGCCAAGGTAGCGGGTCATGCGCTCGGTATCCTGCTCGCCGGACAGCACCCAGTCCCGCAGGAAGGTGTCCTGGGCCATCATCGAGGCGATCAGCACCGGGCGAATCAGGTCCTTCTGGATTTCCGAGTAGACCGTGTCGGAGGTCAGCGGCAGTTCCGTATTGATGATGCCGTCGCGGATGGCGCTGCGTGAGGAGAAGTAGCTGAGTAGCGAAGTGGCGAGGAAGCCGCAGGCCAGTAGCACCAGCAGGGTAAGGATCAGCGAGCGCTGCGAGAACAGAGCGGAACGTAGCGGCATGATCTTCCCGTGATGTGTGCCAGGGTGCCCATTCTAGTGAGATGACCGGCAAATGACTGCAAGTTTTTCAGGGTTATCGCACCTGTATCAAATTATTGCAGAAATGGCACTGCACCTCGGCTTCACGGTCTTATTCAGTGTCGATGAACGCATTCCGCATCGATGCTCGGCAGCGCCGCTGTTCGGGCACGCCAGCGGTCCAGGAGGCCGCCATGTCCTATCGAATCCTGTTGATCGCCCTGCTAGGGCTGATGACTTCCGCCTGCGCCCCGTACTACGAGCGCGGGGGCTATTACCGTTCGGATTACTACTCCACCGACCGCTACGTGTCGCCAGGGTATTACCGCTATGACCGTTACTACGTGACGCCGCAACCGCGCTATTACTACCAGCCGGCACCGCGTTATTACCATCGGTCGGCGCCCGCGCCGTACTACCGGCCGTATCCGCAGCCTGGGGTAAATCAGTGGCACGGCAACCCGCGCAATGACTACGGTAACCGCCAGCGCCAGGACTACAGGCAGGACCGGGACCGGCATGATTATCGTGATGGTAGCCAGCGCTACCAGCATGGCAACTGGAACTCCAATGGGCAGCGCAATGACGGCGGACGCTGGGACGGCCGACGTGGGCAAGGGCGCGGGGGTAATTGGCAGCGGTAGGTGATTGAACCCAGCCCCAGGTTGTTGAAGTCAACTCAGGTCCGCCAATGGATGCCGCCCCTCCCATGCCTTGGAAAAATGCGCCTCGACCACCGCCGCCGGTACCTGAGCTACATCCGGCCAGTGCCAGCGGGGGTGGTTGTCCTTGTCCAGCAAGCGGGCTCGCACGCCTTCGCTGAATTCCGGGTGGCGGCAGCAATTCAGGCTCATGCAGTATTCCATCTGGAACACCTGCGCCAATGAGAGGTGACGCGCCCGGCGAATCTGCTCCCATACCAGATGGGCGGTCAGCGGGCAGCCTTCGTGCAGCCGCTGGCCTGCTTCTGCAAGCAGTGGGTCGTCATGGTGCTTGAGCCCCTCCAGTGCACGCCAGGCCGCCGCCGCATCGGCCACGTCGAGCAATGCATCGATCACCTGCCGCCGCGGCAACCACTGGGCTTCGGGCAACTCGGCGCAGGCGCGGTGCTGTTCGGCCTTGAGCAGGCTGTTCAGTTGCAGGGCGGTCTGCTCCTGCCAGTTCAGTTGCAGCAGCTCTTCGACCAGCGCCTCTTGCTGGTGCTCGCCAAAAAAACGGTCGGCCAGGCCTAGGTCAAGGGCGTCGCGTGCGTTGATTGGCGCGCCCGTCAGCCCCAGGAACAACCCCAGTTTGCCCGGCAGCCGGGCGAGGAACCAGCTGGCACCCACGTCGGGGTACAGGCCGATACTGATTTCCGGCATGGCCAGACGGCTGCTAGGTGTGACGATGCGTACACTGGCGCCCTGCAGCAGCCCCATGCCACCCCCCAGCACATGCCCGTGGCCCCAGCACAGCAGCGGTTTGGGGTAGGTGTGCAGGGCGTAGTCCAGGCGGTACTCTGCGGCAAAGAAAGAGGCGGCCAGGGGCGGTACGCTCCCGGGGTGGTCACGGCAGGCCTGCACCAGCGCCCGCACATCGCCTCCGGCGCAGAAGGCTTTGGCGCCGTTGCCGCGCAGCAGCACGCAGACAACCCCCGGGTCGCGGGCCCAGGTGTGCAATTGCTCGCCCAGCACCTCGATCATCGGCAGGCTCAGGGCATTGAGCGCCTTGGGCGCATCCAGGGTGGCGATGCCGATGCGGGCGCCGTCGGCGCCGGTGAGTACCTCACAATGAATGGCCATGGACTACCTCGCTCAGTCATCGCACAAGTATGGCCTGCCTGACCGAACATGCCGGTCGTCGGTCGGATCGTTTGACAAGCGGGAAGGGCTTACCTAGTGTCGCGCCATTGATTACGGATGGCCCCATGACTGACGACGATCGCATCAAACTCGAACCCAGCTGGAAAGCCGCATTGCGCGCTGAATTCGACCAGCCCTACATGCATCAACTGCGCGAGTTCCTGCGCAGCGAGCGTGCCGCCGGCAAGGAAATCTACCCGCCAGGGCCGCTGATCTTCAATGCGCTGAACTCGACGCCGCTGGACCAGGTGAAGGTGGTGATACTCGGGCAGGACCCCTACCACGGGCCAGGCCAGGCGCACGGCCTGTGCTTTTCGGTACAGCCGGGCGTGGCCACGCCGCCGTCGCTGGTCAATATCTACAAGGAAATGCAGCGCGACCTGAACATCCCGATCGCCAGCCACGGCTACCTGCAAAGCTGGGCCGAGCAGGGCGTGCTGCTGCTCAACACCACCATGACCGTGGAGCGGGCCAATGCGGCGTCGCATGCCAAGAAGGGTTGGGAGTTCTTTACCGATCGAGTGATCCAGGTGGTCAGCGAGCAGTGCCCGAACGTGGTGTTCCTGTTGTGGGGGGCACATGCGCAAAGCAAGCAGAAGCTGATCGACGGGACCAAGCACCTGGTGCTGAAGTCGGTGCATCCGTCGCCGTTGTCGGCTTACCGCGGGTTCCTGGGGTGTGGGCATTTCAGCCGGACCAACAGCTTCCTCGAACAACGTGGGCTGGCGCCGATCAACTGGGCGGTGCCACCGCTCTAATCACCTGAAACACCGCGTCGCCTTCTTCGCGGGCTTGCCCGCTCCCACAAGACCTGCACCAGCCTCAAGGCAGGTGCCATCCCTGTGGGAGCGGGCAAGCCCGCGAAGCAGGCGACGCGATTATTCCTGGTTTGCATTCCACAGCCGGAATAACGGCTCCGCCAGAAACAGCACGAACAGCAAGCGCATCACCTGCAGCGCCGTCACCAAAGGCACGGACAGTTGCAGGGTCTCTGCTGTCAGGCTCATTTCGGCAATGCCCCCCGGCATCATCCCCAGCGTCAGCGAACGCAGGTCCAGCGCTGTCATCACGCTCAACACCCACGCGGCACTGCCGGCGATGGCCATGCACAGCGCCGTGGCCAGAAGCGTGCGCCCCAGGAACGACGGGGCCCGGCGGAAGAAGGCGCGGTTGAAGTGGCAGGCCAGGCCACTGCCGATCAGCCACTGGCCGATCTGGCTGGCGCCATTGGGCAGGGCGATCTGCAGGTTGCCGGCCAGGCTGACCGTGGCCGCCACCAGCAATGGCCCGAACAGCCAGGGGTTGGGCTGGCGCAACCGTTGCCAGAGCAGCGCAACGGCAACGCCGAGCGGGCTGATCAGGGCCAGCCAGCCCCAGCTGACGCTGCCGGCATGATTGAGCGGCACCCCGTCACCCAGCAGAAACTTGAACAGCGCGGGCACGCACAGCACCACTGCCAGCACCCGCAGGCTCTGCGCTGCCGCCACCTGGCTGAGCACTGCACCGTTCCGGGCACCCAGGTTGACCATCTCCCCCGAGCCGCCAGGCATGCTGGCGAAGAAAGCCGTGGCGCGGTCTTCACCGGTGCGCCGCAGCAGCCACACGCCGATCACGCTGGACAGGGTGGTGAACAGGGCACCGAAGAAGATCAGCGCAAAATGGCTACCCACCTGCTCGATCACTGCCGGCGTAAAGTGCAGGCCAATGCCGATGCCGATGATGCACTGCCCGCATTTTCGGCCGTTGGGAATTTCCGACAACTGCCAGGGCGTCAGGCAGCGCACCAGGATGATGGCCAGCAGCGAACCCACCATCCACGGCAAAGGCCAGCCGACCTTGCTGGCGAGGTAACCGCCAGCAAGGCCGACCAGCCCGGTTGCGACAAACAAAGGCAACGGTCGATCAGGCATCGGCCAGGGCCCGACGCTGCAGGCTGCGTTTACGCCAGATGCGCAGCAGCGGCAGGGCGAGCATCAACGCCACCAGCGCCCAGACGCCCATGCTGATCGGGCTCGACCAGAGGATGCCCAGTTCACCGTTGGAGATCGACAGTGCACGGCGCAGGTTCTGCTCCATCAGCCCGCCCAGGATGAAACCGAGCAGGATCGGCGACAGTGGGAAGTCCAGCTTGCGCAGGATGTAACCCATGATGCCGATGCCGACCATCAGGAACAGGTCGAAGGTGGTGGCATGCACGGCGTATACGCCAATAGCGGTGATGATGGCGATCACTGGCACCAGCGCCCAGTTTGGCACGGCGAGGATGCGGGTGAAGATGCGGATCATCGGGATGTTGAGGATCACCAGCATGATGTTGGCGACGAACAGCGAAGCGATCAGGCCCCAGACGATGTCCGGCTGCTGTTCGAACAGCAGTGGGCCAGGGGTGATGTTGTACAGGGTCAGGGCGCCGATCATCACGGCCGTGGTGCCAGAGCCCGGTACGCCCAGGGTCAGCATCGGGACCAAGGCGCCACAGCAGGACGCACCAATGGCAGTTTCCGGCGCTGCCAGGCCACGGGCATCGCCTTTGCCGAACTTGCCGCTTTCCCCGGCCAGGCGTTTCTCGGTCATGTAGGCCACGGCACTGGCCAGCGTCGCGCCGGCGCCGGGCAGAACGCCCATGATGAAACCAAGCAGGCCGCAACGGATGTTGACCACGAATACCGAAGCCGCTTCCTTGAAGTTGAACAGCATGCGGCCGGTAGCTTTTACCGCCTGATGACCATGGTGGGTCTTTTCCAGCAGCAGCAGGATTTCACTGATGGAGAACAGGCCTAGCACCAGCACCACGAACTGGATGCCGTCGGCCAGGTGCACGCTGTCACCGGTGAAGCGGTACACGCCGCTGTTGGCATCAATGCCGACCGCCGACAGGAACAGGCCGATCAGTGCGGCAATGAAGGTTTTTAGCGGTTTGTCACCTGCCATGCCACCCAGGGCGACGATGGCAAACACCATCAGTACGAAGTATTCCGCCGGGCCGAAGGCGATGGCCCATTTCGCCAGCAGCGGGGCGAACAGCACCATGCCGCAGGTGGCGATGAAGGCGCCGATGAACGAACTCCAGGCCGACAGCGACAGTGCGACGCCCGCCAGGCCTTGGCGAGCCATCGGGTAGCCGTCCAGGGTGGTCATCACGGTCGAGGCTTCTCCCGGGATGTTCAGCAGGATCGAGCTGATACGCCCGCCGTATTCGCAGCCCAGGTACACCGCGGCCAGCAGGATCAGCGCCGACTCTGGCGGCAGGCCCAGGGCGAAGGCGATGGGGATCAGCAGGGCCACGCCATTGATCGGGCCCAGGCCCGGCAGCAGGCCGACCACCGTGCCGATCAGGGTACCGGAGAGGGCGGTGACCAGGTTGTAAGGGGTCAGGGCAACGCCGAAGCCCTGGCCCAGGTAGCTCAAGGTATCCATGTGTCAGTTCTCCAGTACGCTCAGCAGGCCAAGGGGCAGGGGCACGTCCATCACGCGGTCGAACAGCCAGTAGAGCAGCAGGCTCATGCCGACGACCACGAGGGCGCTGTGCAGCCAGCGGCCGCCATACAGGCGGGCCATGGGCAGGCCGACAAGGATGGCGCTGAGGATGAAGCCCAAGGCTTCGAAGGTGGCCGCGAAGACGATCAGCAGGCCGACGCAGGCGGTGATCTTGGTCAGGGTTTCGCGGTCCAGTTCCGGTTCGTCGTCCTTGCGCACGATGGGCGTGGGGCGGAACACCAGGTACAACAGGCCCAGGCCCATCAGGCCGAGCATCAGCAGCGGATAGGCGCGTGGGCCCACCGGTTCATAGGAAAACGCCGCCTGGTAGGGCCAGGCCATCACGGCCAGGGCGGCGCACACCGCCAGCAGGACCAGGGCGAAGATGCGTTGCAGGATCATTGGGGAATCCTCGTCGGGATTGCTCAAGTGAGATGCAAATCCTGTGGGAGCGGCCTTGCGTCGCGATCGGGCGCGAAGCGGCCGCTAAACCTGCCGATGCGATCTGTCCGAAGCGTCGTATCGGCTGTGCCAGGGGCCGCTGTGCGGCCCATCGCGGCTCAAGGCCGCTCCTACAGGGGTGGTGGTGAGTCCGACAGGCTTACTGGATCAGGCCAAATTCCTTGGCCAGTGCCTTGTAGTCGGCCACTTGCTTCTTCACATAGCCGTCCAGCTCTTTGCCGGTCATGGCGAACGGGAACAGCTCGCGCTGGTCACGCAGCTCGGCGAAGTCTTGCGAGGCCAGCATCTTGTCGAACGATGCCTTCCACCATGCGTAGTCCTCGTCGCTCACCTTTGGCCCCAGGTAGAAGCCGCGCACTACCGGCCAGACGATGTCGTAGCCCTGCTCCTTGGCGGTAGGGATGTCTTTCATCTCGGGCTCGTCCAGGCGGTTTTCCGAGAACACCGCAAGGATGCGCATGTTGCCGCTCTGGATGTGCGGCATCGAGTCGGAGATGTCGGTAGAGCCGACCTGGATATGGCCGCCCAGCAGCGCCGTGGCAATTTCGCCACCGCCTTCCAGGGCCACATAGCGCAGGTCACGCGGGTTGATGCCGGCGGCCTTGGCGATCAATGCGGTTTGCATCCAGTCCTGGCTGCCGACGGTGCCGCCAGAGCCGATCACCACCTTGCTGGGGTCTTTCTTCAAGGCCGCGACCAGGTCGTCGAGGGTCTTGTAGGGCGAGTCGCTTTTCACCGCGATGGCGCCGTAGCTGGTGCCGACAGCTGCCAGCCACTTCACGGCGTTCTCGTCGAAGCGGCCGAACTTGCCTTGAGCCAGGTTCAGCAGGGAGCCACTGGACCAGGCCACCAGGGTGCCGGCATCGGCCGGGCGTTGAGCGACCACGGCGTTGTAGGCCACCGCGCCGACACCGCCGGGCATGTAGGTGACGCGCATCGGCTTGCTGAGGATCTTTTCCTGCACCAGGGCGCTTTGCACCAGCTTGCAGGTCAGGTCGAAGCCACCGCCGGGCGAGGCGGGTGCGATGCATTCAGGGCGTTTCGGTTCGGCGGCAAGGGCGTTGCCGGCCAGCAGCAGGCAGCCGGTAGCGAGGACGAGGCGGCGCAGTGAAAAGGTCATCGTCTATCTCCGTGAGCGTTGTTGTTTTTGGATTACCGCTATGGGGTTACCACAGCGCTACGCTGTAGCTCACCAGCAGCCTCACTTCGTCCGCGTCGCGGGCGAAGTTGGAGCGGAAGGTGGCATTGCGCAGGCGCACGGCGACGTTCTTCAACGGGCCGCTTTGTACCACGTACTTCAGTTCGGTGTTGCGTTCCCACTCTTTGCCTTCGCCACCGGCGGCACGGCTGACATTGTCACCGCTGATATAGCGGGTCATGAAGGTCAGGCCGGGTACGCCGAGCGCGGCAAAGTTGTAGTCGTAACGCGCCTGCCAGGAACGCTCGTCGGCACCGGCGAAGTCGTTGATCTGGACGAAGTTGACCAGGTACGGGTCGGCGCCATCGACATACGGGAAGGCGCTGTCGCCGGACAGCTGCTGCCAGGCGGCGCTGACCTTGTGCCCGCCCAGGGCGTAGCTGAGCATGCCGTTGACGGTGGTGTTGTCGATGTTGCCGGCTTTGGCGGCACCGGCGTCGTCGCTCACTGCCAGGCGCAGGTCGGCGCCCAGGGTGCCCGGCCCCCAGGGTTGGGTGGCGACCATGCCGATGAAGTGCTGGCGGTAGATGTCGTCGAGCTGGGCGAAGTGGTAGCTGCCGGTGATGCGGTCGGTGAACTGGTAGTCCAGGCCGGCCAGGGCCAGGTTGTCGGCGCTGAACGTGCCACCAAAGCGGCCGTTCTTGTTGTTCAGCGCCAGGTCTTCCCAATTGGTGTCGTTGCGGTCCTTGGCCTTGTCCAGGCGCCCGCCCGTGAAGGTCAGGCCCTTGATCTCTTTCGAAGTGAGCAGGCCGCCCTCGAAGGTTTGCGGCAGGATTCGCCCATCGTTGGGCTGCAGCGTCGGCAGCTCGGGGATCAGGGTGCCGATCTTGAGTTCGGTCTGGGAAATCTTCACCTTGCCGGTGAGGCCCAGCTTGGAGTATTCATCGGCGGCCTTGCCGTCATCATGGGTCGGCAGCAGGCCGGTATCGGTGCGGTCGGGGCTGGAGTCGAGCTTGATGCCGAGCATGCCCAGCACGTCGAGGCCAAAGCCTACGGTGCCATCGGTGTAGCCGGACTCGAAGTTGAGGATGAAGCCCTGGGCCCACTCGTCGCGCTTGGATTGTTGCGCGCTGGTGCCATCGCGAAAGTCGCGGTTGAAGTACATGTTGCGGGTTTCGAAGGTGGCCGTGCTGTCTTCGAAGAAGGCGGCCTGGCTCATCGGGGCGACACCGGCAAGCGCGAGGGCGCTGGCGATGGCAGAGGGGCGTGCGGCAAAGGAACGGGTAGGCGCGAACGCCTGCGGCTGCAATGACAGCATCGTCGATGACTCCGTTTATTGTTCTTATTCGTTGCACCTTGCTGGTGCTTTTTTCGGCGCGAGGAGCGACCGTGGTGCGATGCTAGGCAACGAACCTTTCGCTAACCTTTCAACGAGAAAGGTTTGTCAGAAGGGGCTTCACAGGCCTGGCGACAGCGGTACACTCCGCGCCACCGCCCCACCCGAGCAGGGAGAAACCGATGCGTGTGCTGCTGGTCGAAGACCACCTGCAACTGGCCGAAAGCGTGGCCCAGGCCTTGAAAAGCCACGGCCTGACTGTGGATGTGCTGCATGACGGCGTGGCCGCCGACCTGGCCCTGGCCAGCGAGGAATACGCCGTGGTCGTGCTTGATGTCGGCTTGCCACGCATGGACGGCTTCGAGGTACTGGCGCGCCTGCGCGGCCGTGGCAAGACGGTGCCGGTGCTGATGCTGACTGCCCGCAGTGACGTCAAGGACCGTGTCCATGGCCTGAACCTGGGGGCCGACGACTACCTGGCCAAACCGTTCGAGCTGACCGAGCTCGAAGCACGGGTCAAAGCCTTGCTGCGCCGCAGTGTGCTAGGTGGTGAGCGCCAGCAACGTTGCGGGCCTCTGGTCTACGACCTGGATACCCGGCGCTTCGCCCTGGGCGACGACAACCTGACCCTGACCTCGCGCGAGCAAAGCGTGCTGGAAGCGCTGATCGCCCGCCCAGGCCGGGTGATGAGCAAGGAGCAACTGGCTGCCCAGGTATTCGGCCTGGACGAAGAAGCCAGCCCCGACGCCATCGAGATCTACATCCACCGCCTGCGCAAGAAGCTCGACGGCCACCCGGTGGCCATCGTCACCTTCCGCGGCCTGGGCTACCTGCTAGAGCACCGCGATGCGTGACAACGGCAGCCTGCGCGGGCGACTGCTGGGCAACCTGGCCTTGCTGCTGGTGGTGCTGATGCTGGCCAGCGGCCTGAGTGCTTACTGGAACGGCCGCGAAGCCGCCGACACGGCCTACGACCGCACCCTGCTGGCCTCGGCGCGAACCATCGCCGCCGGGCTTTCGCAGCGTGACGGCTCGCTGAGCGCGGATGTGCCCTACGTGGCGCTGGACACCTTCGCCTACGACAGTGCCGGGCGTATCTACTACCAGGTGCTGGACATCAAGCAGCGGCTGATTTCCGGCTACGAGAACCTGCCACCGCCGCCCCCCGGCACGCCACGTACTGATGACTACCCGGCCCTGGCGCGGTTCTACAACGCCACCTACCTGGGCCAGGACGTGCGCGTGGTCAGCCTGCTGAAGGCAGTGAGCGAGCCGAACATGAACGGCATGGCAGAAATCCGTGTGGCCGAGACCGAGGAGGCGCGGGTGCGCATGGCCCGTGGGTTGATGGCCGACACCCTGCTGCGCCTTGGCATGCTGGCGCTGGGCGCGCTGGTGATGGTGTGGTTTGCGGTGAGCGCCGCGTTGCGGCCGCTGGAGCGCCTGCGCACCGCGGTAGAGGAGCGCCAACCGGATGATCTGCGGGCGCTGCCGGTGGTGCAGGTGCAGCGTGAGCTCAGCCCGCTGGTGCGGGCCTTGAACCACTTTACCGAGCGTTTGCGCGGCCAGTTCGAGCGCCAGGCACAGTTCATTGCCGATGCCGCCCATGAACTGCGTACGCCGCTGGCGGCCTTGAAGGCTCGGGTCGAGCTGGGGTTGCGCTCTTCCGAGCCGCAGGAGTGGCGGCAGACCTTGGAATCTGCGGCCCAGGGCACGGACAAGCTGACCCATCTGGCCAACCAGTTGTTGTCGCTGGCGCGGGTTGAAAACGGTGCACGGGCGATTGCCGAAGGCGGTGCGCAGCGCCTGGACCTGAGTCAGCTGGCCCGTGAGCTGGGCATGGCCATGGCGCCTTTGGCGCACAAGCGCGGGGTGGCGCTGGCCCTGGAGGCCGAGGCCCCTGTATGGCTCAAGGGTGAACCGACGCTGCTCAACGAACTGTTGAGCAACCTGGTGGACAACGCCCTGGCGCATACGCCAGCGGGGGGCAATGTGATCTTGCGGGTAGTGGCGCCGGCTGTGCTGGAGGTGGAGGATGACGGCCCGGGCATTCCCGAGACTGAACGCGAGCGGGTGTTCGAGCGGTTCTACCGGCGCAGTGCGCAGGGTAGCGGGCTTGGCCTGGCGATTGTCGGCGAGATCTGCCGGGCGCACCTGGCGCAGGTGAGCCTGCATGATGGCGAGAAGGGTGGGTTGCGGGTGCGAGTGAGTTTCATAGCCGATTGATGTGTTGATTCCGCTGGCCCTATCGCCGGCAAGCCAGCTCCCACAGGACACCGCATGGCTTGAGGCCAAGGCAGTCGAAGTGGGAGCTGGCTTGCCGGCGATAGGGCCCGGGCAGGCTGACACAGCTCAGCGCAACATGCTTCGCGCCTCGAGCAGTTCATCCACTTCCAGCTCTGTACCGAACGGCAGCCCAAGATGGCGGTACGCCGGCAGTGCCGCCAGCGGCCGATGGCGGCCACGCTGGCTGATGCAGCGGGCGATCTGCACGATGTCGATGTAGTCGACCTTGTCGGTCTGCCGGTCCAGGTCCTGAACCTGGCTCGGCAAGTTGATCAACTGCTCCGGAAACTCCCAGGCCTTGAGGATCTTGTCCCCCAGCACCGGCTGGATCTGCTCGATCACGTAATGCAGGCAAACCGGGTCGGACAACAGCTCGTTGTGCTCTTCGGCATAGATCAGCACCGGCAACGCGCCGATCTGGTTGACCAACCCGCCCAAGGTGGCCTGTTCAGGCTTGAGCTGGGTATAGCGCCGGCAGATTTCGTAGCTGATGCCTGCCACTTCCAGGCTGTTGGTCCAGATATCGCGAAGCTTCTGTTCAACCGCCGGTGAGCGGGCATGGAAAATCTGCTCGATCACCAGGCCGATGGCCAAATTGCAGCTGTAGTTGATACCCAGTCGCGTGATGGCGGTATGCAGGTCGGTGACCTCGACCGCCGCGCGCAGCAGTGGGCTGTTGACCACCTTGATCAGGCGCGCTGAAAGGGCCGCGTCGCGACCGATCACCTTGCTCAGGGCCGCTACGCTGATCTCGCTGTCTTCCGCCGCCTCACGGATGCTCAAGGCAACCTCGGGCAGGGTCGGCAAGACCAGGTCATCCTTTTCGATGGCATCGAGCAACTGTGCTTGAACCATCTCGGCCAGCTTGTTCATGGGCGTGTCTACCGCAGTGGTGGTGCGGCCCCGCCACGGTGGCGGGGCAGGCTGGTCAGCGCTGGATTTCCCGGTCGCGGTCCAGTTCGTAGGGCAGGGTCAGCACCTGTAGGCGCGGGCCTTCGAGGCTGCCCAGGTGCAGGTTGTCGTCTGCCACCGCGTCGGCGCTGAGCACCGCGAGCAGTTCACAGCCGGCGCCGCTGCCGGCAGCAATGACCACTTCACCGACCGACGAACCATGGGTGGGCGAGAAGATCTCGGCACCTGGGGCCGGAATGGCCTGCTGGTCCAGTGCCAGGCGGTACTGGCGGCGTTTGAGCTTGCCCAGGTACTGCATGCGGGCAACGATTTCCTGGCCGGTGTAGCAACCTTTCTTGAAGCTGACGCCGTCGACGGCCTGCAGGTTGATCATCTGCGGGATGAACAGCTCACGGGTCGGCCCCATGACCTGGCCGATACCGGCACGCACCTGCCCCAGCAGCCAGTCGTTCAGGCTGCCTTCAGGCAGGGCGCTGGCGAGGGCCTGGCGTACCGTGTCGGCGTGTTCCGCCGGTGCCCACAGCTCCACACGCCCCTCGGACACGGCAATGGCGATCAGGCCTTCATGGCGCACGGTACTGCCGGCGCCTTCGGGCACGTCGAGCCCCAGTGCCAGCAGCGCAGCGTCACCGCCTTGCAGGCCAAAGCGTGCCCAGGCGGCGCTTTCATCGGTCAGCGTGGCCTTGGAAAATACAGCGTATTTCTTCAGGTCGGCCAGTTGCGCCTCAAGCAGTTCGCTGGCCATGGCCAGCAGGTAGCCGTTGCCTTCGGGCAAGATGCGGAAGCTCGATTGCATGCGCCCCTTGACCATGCAGCGGGCGCCCAGGCTGGCGTGTTCCTGGCTGAGGTAGTTGATGTTGCAGGTCAGCTGGCCTTGCAGGAACTTGCCTGCATCGGAGCCGCGGACGGCGAGGATGCCCTCGTGGGACAGGGGGCAGAAGAAAGCGGAATCGGCCATGGGTCATCGCGGTGGCTAAAGACTGGCGGCCATCATAGAACGCCGGTAACAAAATAGGTAGGTGACTAGACCAACGCCCGGTGTCGCTGCGCTCGCCGGGCTGTATACTGGCGGGCCATTCGAGGAGGGCCCCATGGTCGAACAAACTGAACTCAACCGGCTTTTCTGGCATAGCCGCCGCGGCATGCTGGAACTGGACGTACTGCTGGTGCCTTTCACCCAGGAAGTCTACTCCACCCTCAACGAGACCGACCGCGAACTGTACGTGCGTCTGTTGAGCTGCGAGGACCAGGACATGTTCGGCTGGTTCATGGAGCGCACCGAGTCCGAAGACCCGGAGCTGCAGCGCATGGTCCGCATCATCCTGGACCGTGTCCAGCCCAAGTGAGTGTTTCGAGTGCCGCTGGCAAGGCTCGCGCCTGCTGCTAGCGGCCTACCTGGGCTGCCAGGTGCTGGCGTGGCTTGCCGTGTGGGCGAGCCCGTTGCCTCATTGGCTTTCCTTTTCTGTTGTCGCCGCCTGTGTCGCCCACGCTGGCTGGGCCATTCCCCGACGTATCCTGTTGACCCATGAGCATGCCGTTGTTGGCCTGCGCCGTGATGTGCGCGGCTGGCATGTGTTCTGCCGTGCCCGTGGCTGGCAACCGGTGCGTTTGTGCCGGGACAGCGTGGCGTTACCGGTGCTGGTGGTGCTGCGCTTTGAGCGGGCGGGGCGATGGATGGGGCAGAGCCAGTGCATACCGCAGGATGCGCTGGGGGCGGATGAACATCGGCGCTTGCGGGTACGGTTGAAGTTCAGCCGGCGCAGGTGGGCTGAGGTGGGGGCGAGTCGGGGCTGACAGGTGTTCGCCGTAGCAGGTTCAGCGCCTGTGATATCGAGCGCCGCCCGCGCGGCGCTCGATCTCACAGACGCTGCACTTTTCAGAGCGGACTGAGGATGGTGTCCTTGGCCTCGTCCAGCATCCCCGGGTAATCCAGTGTGTAATGCAACCCACGGCTTTCCTTGCGCTGCATGGCCGACAGGATCATCAGTTCGGCCACCTGCGCCAGGTTGCGCAGTTCGATCAGGTCGCGGCTGACTTTGTAGTTGCTGTAGAACTCGTCGATTTCGTCCAGCAGCAGGCGAATGCGGTGCTGGGCGCGCTGCAGGCGCTTGCTGGTACGCACGATACCCACGTAGTCCCACATGAAGCGCCGCAGCTCGTCCCAGTTGTGCGCGATGATCACGTCCTCGTCCGAGTCGGTGACCTGGCTGGCATCCCACCCTGGCAGCGCCGTGGGCATGGACACGTGTTCCAGATGCGCCTCGATGTCGGCAGCGGCGGCACGGCCATAGACAAAGCATTCCAGCAGCGAGTTGCTGGCCATGCGGTTGGCACCGTGCAGGCCGGTGAAGCTGGTTTCGCCGATGGCGTACAAGCCTGGCACATCGGTGTGGCCGCGATCATCGACCATCACCCCGCCACAGGTGTAGTGCGCCGCCGGTACGACCGGGATCGGCTGGCGGGTGATATCGATGCCAAAGGCCAGGCAGCGCTCGTACACGGTGGGGAAGTGGGCCATGATGAAATCGGCCGGCTTGTGGGTGATGTCCAGGTACACGCAGTCCACGCCCAGGCGCTTCATCTCGTGGTCGATGGCGCGGGCGACGATGTCGCGCGGGGCCAGCTCTTCGCGCGGGTCGAAGCGTGGCATGAAGCGCTCGCCATTGGGCAGGCGCAGCAGCGCACCTTCACCGCGCAGTGCTTCGGTAACCAGGAAGCTCTTGGCCTGCGGGTGGTACAGGCAGGTCGGATGGAACTGGTTGAATTCCAGGTTCGCCACCCGGCAGCCCGCCCGCCAGGCCATGGCGATGCCGTCACCGCAGGCGCCATCGGGGTTGCTGGTGTAGAGGTAGACCTTGGCTGCACCGCCGGTGGCCAGCACGGTGAAGCGCGCGCCGAAGGTGTCCACCTCACCGGTGTTGCGGTCGAGCACGTAGGCGCCCAGGCAACGCTCGCCCGGCAGGCCCAGGCGGCGTTCGGTGATCAGGTCGACCGCCACGCGCTGCTCCAGCAGCTGGATGTTCGGGCGCCGGCGCGCCTGTTCCAGCAGCGTGGTGAATATGGCTGCGCCGGTGGCGTCGGCGGCGTGGATGATGCGTCGGTGGCTATGGCCGCCCTCACGGGTGAGGTGGAATTCGAAGCCGCCATCGTCAACGCTGGAATGCTCGTCGCGGGTAAAGGGCACACCTTGCTCGATCAGCCACTGGATGGCTTCGCGGCTGTGTTCGACGGTGAAACGCACTGCATCTTCATGGCACAGGCCGCCGCCGGCATTGAGGGTGTCCTCGACATGCGACTGCACGGTATCGGTATTGTCCAGCACCGCCGCGACGCCACCCTGGGCCCAGAAGGTCGAGCCGTTGGCCAGATCGCCCTTGCTGAGCACGGCAACACGCAGGTGGCTGGGGAGGTTCAGTGCCAGGCTGAGACCGGCGGCACCGCTGCCGATCACCAGGACATCATGTTGGAATTGTTGGCTCATGTCGGGACACTAGTAATCTTGAGAGGGGGCGCGGCACAATAGTCACGCGCAGATGGCATTGTGAAACTATCGTTAAACTTGGCCAGGCTGCCTTTATAGCAGCCCGAGGTGGCCAATTTCCATGCCACTTGGCCACTTACCGAGGCGCGCGGCAACCTTTGTGGGAACTTTCCGACATGGCCGGAAATCCTATGAAGGTTGCCCGCACGTCACAATTTGCCGCGGCGACGCAGGGTTGCAGGCCTGTCCGGGCTGTCCCTGCGTATTCGAAACCTGATTATCGACGTAGCCGGCCGTGACCGCGCCGCGTCTTCCGTGCTAGCCGACCAAGGGCTGCAGGAAACTTGCTTGGAGGGGAGAACTTTTGCGTAAAGCCCGAGTCTATGGTTGCAAGCCTGATCGATGGGTGTTGCACCGCTCCTTCGAGTTCACTGAGGAGTGTTCATGCTAACCCAGGAAGAGGATCAGCAGCTTGTCGAGCGCGTGCAGCGCGGTGACAGGCGAGCGTTCGATCTGTTGGTGCTGAAGTATCAGCACAAGATTCTCGGGTTGATCGTGCGGTTCGTTCACGATACCCACGAGGCCCAGGATGTAGCACAGGAAGCCTTTATCAAGGCCTACCGTGCGCTTGGCAATTTCCGCGGTGACAGTGCGTTTTATACCTGGCTGTACCGCATCGCCATCAACACGGCGAAGAACTACCTGGTGTCCCGTGGAAGACGGCCGCCAGACAGCGATGTGAGCTCCGAGGATGCGGAGTTTTATGACGGCGATCATGGCCTCAAGGATCTCGAGTCCCCAGAGCGCTCGTTGTTGCGGGATGAAATCGAAGGCACTGTCCATCGCACCATCCAGCAACTGCCTGAAGACCTGCGTACGGCGTTGACCCTGCGCGAGTTCGACGGGCTGAGTTACGAAGACATTGCCAGTGTCATGCAATGTCCGGTGGGTACCGTGCGCTCTCGAATCTTCCGCGCTCGGGAGGCCATAGATAAAGCCCTGCAGCCGTTGTTGCAGGAAACCTGAGACAGCGGCGACAGCCAAGAGAGGAACCGCCATGAGTCGTGAAGCTTTGCAGGAATCGCTGTCCGCGGTGATGGATAACGAAGCGGACGAACTGGAACTGCGTCGGGTGCTGAGCGCCGTTGACGACGCCGAAACCCGTGCCACCTGGTCGCGTTACCAGGTAGCCCGTGCAGCCATGCACAAGGAGCTGCTGCTGCCTAACCTGGATATCGCCTCGGCGGTGTCTGCGGCGCTGGCGGACGAAGCCGTGCCGACCAAGATCAACAAGGGCCC
This sequence comes from Pseudomonas sp. TSO6, assembly GCF_056098905.1. Classification (NCBI taxonomy): domain Bacteria; kingdom Pseudomonadati; phylum Pseudomonadota; class Gammaproteobacteria; order Pseudomonadales; family Pseudomonadaceae; genus Pseudomonas; species Pseudomonas sp. TSO6. The sequence continues at coordinate 39,641 of NZ_JBLZWV010000015.1, forward strand.
ATGGCGTAGCGTCGCTCGCCTGGCGGTCGCCGCCTCGGTCACCGTTGCGGTGCTGGCAGGCGTGCGGATGTACAACCAGGACGAAATCACCGGCGCCGAGCTGGCTTCGCAGCAGCCTGCACAACAGGGCCTGAGCATGCCACAAACTCAGGGTCCGGCCGTGTTGGCAGGCTACAGTGAAAGCAGTGAGCAGCCGACTGGGCCGATGGCCAACGGTGTGCTGCAAAACCAGGCTGGCTGGGATCAGCGTCTGCCGGGCTATCTGCGTCAGCATGCCCAGGAGTCCGCACTCCAAGGCACTGAGACTGCCCTGCCTTACGCCCGTGCCGCCAGCATGGGAAACCCCGCTAAGTAAGGAGGATCATGCGCGCGCTACCTCTTCTGTCGCTGCTGATTGGCAGCTGCATGACTGTGCCGGTATTGGCAGCCAACTCCTCGCCCCAGGCGAGCGAGTGGCTTAACAAGCTGGCACAAGCCGAGCAAAAGCAGAGTTATCAGGGCTCGTTCGTCTACGAACGCAACGGTAGCTTCTCTTCCCACGATATCTGGCACAGGGTCGAGGACGGCAAGGTCAGCGAGCGGCTGCTGCAGCTTGATGGCGCCGCCCAGGAAATCCTGCGCGTGGATGGCAAGGTGGAGTGCGTCAGTGGGGCGTTGGTCAGCGGTGTGACTACCCCTGCGGATGCTGCTCAGCGTGTGCTTGATCCGCTGAAACTGATGGGCTGGTACGATTTGAGCGTGGCCGGCAAGTCACGGGTCGCCGGGCGCGACGCCGTGATCGTGACGCTCACTCCCCGCGACCAGCACCGCTATGCCTTCGAACTGCACCTAGATCGCAACACTGGCCTGCCGCTTCGCTCGTTGATGCTCAACGACAAAGGGCAGTTGCTCGAGCGCTTCCAGATGACCCGCCTCGATACCACCAAGCCGCCCAGCGACGATGACCTGCGCCCCAGTGCTTCCTGCAAGCCGGTGCAGCGTGTTGCCCCTGCCAGCAATGACAGTGTCGCCGGCTGGCGCTCGGACTGGCTCCCGCCAGGGTTCGAGCTGGTCAACAGCTCGGTACGGCGTGACCCCAAGCGTGACAGCACAGTCAGTAGCCTGATGTACGACGATGGCCTGGCGCGCTTCTCGGTGTTCCTTGAGCCCGTGAAGGACGATGCCGGGACCGATGTGCGTACCCAGCTTGGCCCGACCTCGGCGGTTTCGCGACGCCTCAACACGCCCAAGGGCAAAGTAATGGTCACCGTGGTCGGCGAAATTCCGCTGGGTACGGCAGAACGCGTCGCATTGTCGATGCGCCCTCAGGATGCCCAGGCGCGCCAGTAATGGTGCGCTTTTGCGGGCCATGCCAAGGCGAACGGATATGCGCCTGAAATGAAATTAAAGCATTGTCATTTGCAATCTACTGGCAAATTTTCTATAGGTCAGGCTTCTTGGAGCCTGGCCTTTCCTGCGTTGTGCAGGGGCCTTTCTAAACTACCGCTCGTTGTGACGGGAGTCGTATGTCAACACCACGCTTGAAATCCTACCTATCGATGTTCGCCGCCGTGCTCATGCTCGGCCAGGTGCTCACCGCCCAGGCCGAGGAAGCCCTGCCCGACTTCACCACGCTGGTAGAGCAGGCCTCGCCGGCAGTGGTCAACATCAGTACCAAGCAGAAGCTGCCGGACCGTCGGGTTGCCGCTGGGCAGATGCCGGACCTGGAAGGCCTGCCGCCGATGTTCCGCGAATTCTTCGAGCGCAACATGCCGCAGCAGCCGCGCTCGCCGCGTGGCGACCGTCAGCGTGAGGCGCAATCGCTCGGTTCGGGCTTCATCATTTCCAGCGATGGTTATGTGCTGACCAACAACCACGTGGTGGCCGACGCCGACGAAATCATTGTCCGCCTGTCGGACCGCAGCGAGCTGCAGGCCAAGCTGGTCGGCACCGACCCGCGCACCGACGTGGCCCTGCTCAAGGTCGAAGGCAAGAACCTGCCGATCGTGAAGCTGGGTGATTCCGAGAAGCTCAAGGTGGGCGAGTGGGTGCTGGCCATCGGTTCGCCGTTCGGCTTCGACCATTCGGTGACCAAAGGTATCGTCAGCGCCAAGGGCCGCACGCTGCCCAACGAGACCTATGTGCCGTTCATCCAGACCGACGTGGCCATCAACCCGGGTAACTCGGGCGGCCCGCTGTTCAACATGAAGGGCGAAGTGGTGGGTATCAACTCGCAGATCTTCACCCGTTCTGGCGGCTTCATGGGCCTGTCGTTCGCCATCCCGATCGATGTGGCGATCGATGTGTCAAACCAGTTGAAGAAAGACGGCAAGGTCAGCCGCGGCTGGCTGGGCGTGGTGATTCAGGAGGTCAACAAGGACCTGGCCGAATCCTTCGGCCTGGACAAGCCGGCGGGTGCGCTGGTGGCCCAGGTGCTGGAAGACGGCCCGGCAGCCAAAGGTGGCCTGCAGGTGGGTGACGTGATCCTGAGCATGAACGGCCAGCCGATCGTCATGTCGGCGGACCTGCCGCACCTGGTCGGTAGCCTCAAGGACGGCGAAAAGGCCAAGCTGGAGATCATCCGCAACGGCAAGCGCCAGACCCTGGATGTGGGTGTCGGCGCGATGCCGGATGACGATGCCGACATCGGTGCCGGTGCCGAAGGCAGCGCCGAGCGTAGCAGCAACCGCCTGGGCGTTTCAGTGGCCGACCTGACCGCCGAGCAGAAAAAGTCCCTCGAACTCAAAGGCGGCGTGGTTATCAAGGAAGTGCAGGATGGCCCGGCAGCGATGATCGGCCTGCGGCCGGGTGACGTCATCAGCCACCTGAACAACCAGGCCATCGGTTCGGCCAAGGAATTCACCGAAATCGCCAAGGAACTGCCGAAGAACCGCTCGGTGTCCATGCGCGTGCTGCGTCAGGGGCGTGCCAGCTTCATCACCTTCAAGCTCGCTGAATAAGCGGTTTTGCAGGGAGGAAAGGGCAGCTACGGCTGCCCTTTTTCATGAAAATTCACAATTGCGGGCGCCAAAGCGCGGTACAGCCCGATAGAGGAATCTCCCATATCCCTGCTGCTTGAGGTACAATTCCCGGCTATTTTTCGGCGGGCGTCCCGGCTCGCAGCCTTTTCGAGTGTTGACCCGTGAGTGATTTGAGTCATATCCGCAATTTCTCCATCATCGCCCACATCGACCATGGCAAGTCGACGCTGGCCGACCGTTTCATCCAGATGTGCGGTGGCCTGTCGGCGCGCGAAATGGAAGCCCAGGTGCTTGATTCGATGGACCTGGAGCGCGAACGCGGGATTACCATCAAAGCCCACAGCGTCACGCTTCACTACAAGGCGCAAGACGGCAAGACCTACCAGCTGAACTTCATCGACACCCCCGGCCACGTCGACTTCACCTACGAAGTCTCGCGCTCGCTGGCGGCCTGTGAAGGCGCACTGCTGGTGGTGGACGCTGGCCAAGGCGTTGAAGCCCAGTCCGTTGCCAACTGCTACACCGCCATCGAGCAGGGCCTGGAAGTCATGCCTGTCCTGAACAAGATGGACCTGCCCCAGGCCGACCCGGACCGCGTCAAGGACGAGATCGAGAAGATCATCGGCATCGACGCCACCGACGCCGTGGCCTGTAGTGCCAAGAGCGGCATGGGCGTAGACGAGGTGCTCGAGCGCCTGGTGCACACCATCCCCGCGCCTGTAGGCGAAATCGACGCGCCCCTGCAGGCGCTGATCATCGACTCCTGGTTCGACAACTACCTGGGCGTGGTCTCGCTGGTGCGTGTGCGTCAGGGCCGCGTCAAGAAGGGCGACAAGATTCTGGTCAAGTCCACCGGCAAGGTGCACCTGGTCGACAGCGTGGGTGTGTTCACCCCGAAACATACCCAGACCGCTGATCTGAAAGCCGGCGAAGTAGGCTTCATCATCGCCAGCATCAAAGACATTCACGGTGCGCCGGTGGGTGACACCCTGACCTTGTCCTCGACCCCCGAGGTCGAAGTGCTGGCGGGCTTCAAGAAAATCCAGCCGCAGGTCTACGCCGGCCTGTTCCCGGTCAGCTCCGACGACTTCGAAGACTTCCGCGACGCATTGCAGAAGCTCACCCTCAACGACTCGTCGCTGCAGTACATGCCGGAAAGCTCCGACGCCCTGGGCTTCGGCTTCCGTTGCGGTTTCCTCGGCATGCTGCACATGGAGATCATCCAGGAGCGCCTGGAGCGCGAATACGACCTGGACCTGATTACCACCGCACCGAGCGTGATCTACGAGCTCGAGCTGAAGACCGGCGAAACCATCATCGTCGATAACCCGTCAAAACTGCCGGATGTCTCGGCTGTGACCGATTTCCGCGAGCCGATCGTCACCGCGACCATCCTGGTGCCGCAGGAACACCTGGGTAACGTCATCACCCTGTGCATCGAGAAGCGTGGCGTGCAGCGCGACATGCAGTTCCTCGGCAGCCAGGTGCAGGTGCGTTACGACATGCCGATGAACGAAGTGGTCCTGGACTTCTTCGACCGTCTCAAGTCCACCAGCCGCGGCTATGCTTCGCTGGATTATCATTTTGATCGCTACCAGTCGGCCAACCTGGTCAAACTGGACGTACTGATCAACGGCGACAAGGTCGATGCCCTGGCATTGATCGTGCACCGCGATAACGCGGCCTACAAAGGCCGTGCGTTGACCGAGAAGATGAAGGAACTGATCCCTCGGCAGATGTTCGACGTGGCGATCCAGGCAGCCATTGGCGGCCAGATCATCGCGCGGACAACCGTCAAGGCGCTCAGAAAGAACGTACTGGCCAAGTGCTACGGTGGTGACGTCAGCCGTAAGAAGAAACTGCTGGAGAAGCAGAAGGCCGGTAAGAAACGCATGAAACAGGTCGGCAACGTGGAAATTCCACAAGAAGCCTTCCTCGCCGTGCTCAGGTTGGATAGCTAGGTCCTATGTCGCTAAATTTCCCGCTGTTGCTAGTCATCGCCGTCTTTGTCTGCGGTCTGCTGGGCTTGATCGACCTGCTGTTCCTGGCCCCGCGCCGGCGTGCGGCAATCGCCAACTATCAGGGCAGCGTCAGCCAGCCCGAGATGGCCGTTGTCGAGCGCCTGAACAAGGAACCGTTGCTGGTCGAGTACGGCAAATCGTTCTTTCCGGTGCTGTTCATCGTGCTGGTGCTGCGTTCATTCCTGGTCGAGCCGTTCCAGATCCCTTCGGGGTCGATGAAACCGACCCTGGAAGTGGGCGACTTCATCCTGGTGAACAAGTTCTCGTACGGTATTCGCCTGCCGGTGATCGACAAGAAGGTCATCGAGGTGGGTGACCCGCAACGCGGTGATGTAATGGTGTTCCGCTATCCGAGCGACCCGAACGTCAATTACATCAAGCGAGTGGTCGGCCTGCCGGGCGACCAGATCCGCTACACCAACGACAAGCGGCTGTTCGTCAACGGCCAGCCGATTGCCGAACAACTGGTGGGCACCGAACCGGGCACCTTGGGCAGCGCCGAGCTGTACAAGGAAAAGCTCGGCGAGGCCGAACACCTGATCCGCAAGGAAATGAGCCGTTATCGCATGCCGCCGGACCAGCAGTGGACCGTGCCGGCAGGCCATTACTTCATGATGGGCGACAACCGCGACAACTCCAACGACAGCCGTTACTGGGATGATCCGAACATTCCCAAGGAACTGCACGGCATGGTTCCGGACCGGAACATCGTCGGCAAGGCCTTTGCGGTGTGGATGAGCTGGCCAGAGCCCAAGCTCAGCCACCTGCCCAACCTGTCGCGGGTCGGCCTGATCCATTGATACCCATCGGCGCTGTCCAGCAGACAGCGCCGAATGCATTTCTGACATAGGCTGTGTTCTCAGGGATCGGGAGATTCGTCGCATACGGCGGCGGGCCACAGCCAAACAGTCTTTCAGGATGTTGATTTGAACAACGCGTTGAACAACAAACGGGTGGTTGCATGAGTGCTTCCCTTGCCCATCTGGAGCGAAAGCTCGGTTATACCTTCAAGAATCAGGACCAGATGCTTCTGGCACTGACCCATCGCAGCTATGCCGGGCGCAATAACGAGCGCCTGGAGTTTCTCGGTGACGCCATTCTCAACTTCGTCGCCGGCGAAGCGCTGTTCGAGCGCTTCCCGCAGGCCCGCGAAGGCCAGCTGTCGCGCCTGCGCGCGCGCTTGGTCAAGGGCGAGACCCTGGCCCGCCTGGCCCGTGGTTTCGACTTGGGCGAATACCTGCGCCTGGGTTCGGGTGAGCTCAAAAGTGGCGGTTTCCGTCGTGAGTCGATCCTGGCCGACGCCCTGGAGGCACTGATCGGTGCCATCTACCTGGACGCCGACATGGACACGGCCCGGGAACGCGTCCTGGCCTGGCTGGCGGACGAGTTCGAAGGCCTGACCCTGGTCGACACCAACAAGGACCCGAAAACCCGCCTGCAAGAATTCCTGCAATCGCGCAGCTGTGAGCTGCCGCGTTACGAAGTAGTGGATATCCAGGGTGAACCGCACTGCCGTACTTTCTTCGTCGAATGCGAAGTTGTGCTGCTGAACAACAAAAGTCGTGGTCAGGGCGTTAGCCGGCGTATTGCCGAGCAAGTCGCTGCCGCGTCCGCACTGATCGCCCTGGGCGTGGAGAATGGCAATGACTGATAACAACCCGACGCGCTGCGGCTACGTGGCCATTGTCGGCCGCCCCAACGTGGGCAAGTCGACCTTGCTCAACCACATCCTGGGCCAGAAGCTGGCGATCACTTCGCGCAAGCCGCAGACCACCCGCCACAACATGCTCGGCATCAAGACCGAAGGGGATGTGCAGGCGATCTACGTCGACACCCCCGGTATGCACAAGGCCAACGACAAAGCCTTGAACCGCTACATGAACCGCAACGCCTCGGCGGCACTGAAGGACGTCGACGTGGTGATCTTCGTAGTCGACCGCACCAAGTGGACCGACGAGGACCAACTGGTGCTGGAGCGCGTGCAGTACGTGACCGGCCCGCTGATCATCGCGGTCAACAAGACCGACCGCATGGAAGAGAAGGCCGAGCTGATCCCGCACCTGCAGTGGCTGCAGGAGCAACTGCCAAACGCCGAAGTCATGCCGATTTCTGCGCAGCAGGGGCACAACCTCGAAGCGCTGGAAGCACAGATCGCCAAGCACCTGCCCGAGAACGATCACTTCTTCCCGGAAGACCAGATCACCGACCGCAGCAGCCGCTTCCTGGCCGCCGAACTGGTGCGCGAGAAGATCATGCGCCAGTTGGGTGCCGAGCTTCCGTACCAGATCACCGTGGAAATTGAAGAATTCAAGCAGCAGGGCCATGTGCTGCATATTCACGCGCTGATTCTGGTCGAGCGCGACGGCCAGAAAAAAATCATCATTGGCGACAAGGGCGAGCGCATCAAGCGCATCGGCTCCGAGGCGCGCAAGGACATGGAAGTGCTGTTCGACTCCAAGGTCATGCTCAACCTGTGGGTCAAGGTGAAGGGCGGCTGGTCCGACGACGAGCGCGCCCTGCGCTCGCTGGGCTACGGCGACCTCTAAGGCTCAAGGCGGCCCTTGTGGGAGCGGCCTTGCGTCGCGAAAGGGCTGCGAAGCAGCCCCAGCCATTTTGGCGGCAATGCTGAAATCCGGGGGGCCGCGTTGCGGCCCTTTCGCGACACGAAGCCGCTCCCACAACCACGGGCTGGGTAAACGCTAATGGAACAACCTGTCGGCCAGCCAGCCTACGTGCTGCACAGCCGTGCCTACAAGGAAACCAGCGCGCTGGTGGACTTCCTCACGCCGCAGGGCCGCATGCGCGCTGTACTGCGGCGTGCGCGTGGCAAGGGCGGCAGCCTGGTGCGGCCGTTCGTGCCGCTTGAGGTGGAGCTGCGCGGGCGTGGCGAGCTGAAGAATGTCGGGCGGATGGACAGCGCCGGCATCGCCGCCTGGCTGCACGGCGATGCCCTGTTCAGCGGGTTGTACCTCAATGAACTGCTCATGCGGCTGCTGCCTGCCGAAGCGCCGTTCCCGGCCCTGTTCGAGCACTACGCCCTGACCTTGCAGGCCTTGGCCGCCGGGCGCCCGCTGGAGCCGCTGCTGCGTTCGTTCGAATGGCGGCTGCTAGACGAACTCGGTTATGCGTTCTCCTTGAATCATGACGTCAACGACCAACCCATCGCCGCAGACGGGCTGTATCGCTTGCGTGTGGATGCCGGCCTGGAGCGGGTCGAACTGGTGCAACCCGGCCTGTTTCGCGGCATCGAGCTGATGGCCCTGGCCGACGCCGACTGGGACACCCCAGGCGCTTTGCTCGCGGCCAAGCGCCTGATGCGCCAGGCACTGGCGGTTCACCTGGGCGCAAAACCGTTGGTCAGCCGGGAACTGTTTCGCAAGCGCTGATCACGACGTATGCTGTGGGGCTCAACCTTCAGGAGAGCCTTTCGTGACTCACAGCAACCGCATGCTTCTTGGCGTAAACATCGACCACGTGGCGACCCTGCGCCAAGCCCGGGGCACGCGTTACCCTGACCCTGTCAAGGCTGCCCTGGACGCCGAGGAAGCGGGCGCCGATGGCATCACCGTGCACCTGCGTGAAGACCGTCGGCACATCCAGGAACGCGACGTGGTGCTGCTCAAGGATGTGCTGCAGACGCGCATGAACTTCGAAATGGGCGTCACCGAAGAGATGATGGCTTTTGCCGAGAAGATCCGCCCGGCGCACATCTGCCTGGTGCCTGAAACCCGTCAGGAACTGACTACCGAAGGTGGCCTGGACGTGGCGGGGCAGGAGGCACGGATCAAGGCGGCCGTGGAGCGCCTTGCCCGCACCGGTGCCGAAGTGTCGCTGTTCATCGATGCTGACGAGCGCCAGATCGAGGCCTCACGCCGGGTGGGTGCGCCGGCCATCGAGCTGCATACCGGGCGTTACGCCGACGCCGAAACCCCGACCGAAGTGGCCGAGGAGTTGCAGCGTATTGTTGATGGCGTGGCGTTTGGTGTGGGGCAGGGGCTGATCGTCAATGCTGGCCACGGGCTGCATTACCACAACGTCGAAGCGGTGGCGGCGATCAAGGGCATCAATGAGCTGAACATTGGCCACGCGCTGGTGGCGCATGCCTTGTTTGTAGGCTTCAAAGCCGCAGTGGCCGAGATGAAGGCACTGATCGTGGCGGCTTCGCGCTGATGTGATGGGTGCCTGTGGCGGCCTCTTCGCGGGCTTGCCCGCTCCCACAGGTACCTCACAAGTTTCAGCATTTGTGACGCTCCTGTGGGAGCGGGCGAGCCCGCGAAAGGGCCGGTGCTGGCAGCCAATTACTCTGCAGCAAACACCAAAGTGAAGCGGGTAGGCCCCAAGGGGCTGCTGTTCACTTCGACCCGCCCGCCATGCAGCTGCATGATCGACTTCACGATCGCCAACCCCAACCCGGTTCCGCCCTCCAGCCGCGAACGCCCCGGGCCCACCCGGTAAAACCGCTCGAACAAGCGCGACTGGTGTTCTGTAGCAATGCCGGGCCCCTGGTTCTCTACCGAAAGCCATACTTCGCTGCCTGAACGTTCAATCCGCAACTCGACGCGCTCACCCTCAGGGCTGTGGCGGATGGCATTGCTCAACAGGTTCGACAACGCCCGCTGAAACATCAGCCTATCCCCCAGCGCCGTTCCCCACCCCAGCACACGCAGCTCGGCTGCTTTCCCCTCGGCACTGAAGGCAAATAGCTCGACAACTCGCGCTGCCTCATCAGCCAAGGCCAAGGGTTTCAATGCAACCTGCGTTTGCGGCTGGCTGACCTGGGCAAGAAACAGCATGTCATTGATGATGCGGTTGAGCCGGGTCAGCTCCTCGATACTGTCTTCCAGCACTTCCCGGTAGTTGGCGTTGTCCCGTTCGCGGGCCAGGGTCACTTGCGCCTTGCCCATCAGGTTGCTCAACGGGGTGCGCAACTCATGGGCCAGATCGTCGGAGAACTGCGACAACTGGCTCACGCCCTGATCGAGGCGGTCGAGCATCACGTTGATGCTGCTGGCCAGTTGCGCCAGTTCTTGCGGCAGGCCGGTAGCCGGCAGGCGATGTTGCAGGTCCTGGGCCGACACTTGCCCGGCAATGCGCCGGAAGCGCCGCAGCGGTTTCAGGCCGCGCTGCATCAGCCACCAGGCGCCTGCACCGATCAATAGCAGCAGCAGTGGCAACGCGAGCAAGGTCGAATGCAGGTAGGCCTGCAGCAGGGCGTTGTCGTCGGCGCGGTTGAGCGACATCATCACCTTCACCGGCGTGTTGTCGCGCAGGCGCATCAGCCGGGTCACGGTGAGGAGCTGGTTGCCGCTGCTGTCGCGCCATGCGTGAAAGGCCAGGCGGGCATCGGTGTGCAACTCGCTCACCCGCGACTCCAGGGCCGGGCCGAGGCTGAGCAGGTGCGGGTGGCGGCCGTCAAGGGCCAGTACGCTGAGGCTGAGGTTGTCATGCCCCATCACCAGGTCGAGCAGTGGATGGGCGCGGGTGCCCAGGTCCTCGCTGCGCAGATCGACGCGCAGGTTGTGTTCAACCTGCAGCATCTTGCGCGCCAGGTCCTTGCGGGCGCGGCTGTCCAGTTCGTGGTCCAGGGCGAACACGGCCAGGCAGGCCAGCAGCAGCACCAGTGCGGCGCCCATCAGTGTCACGCTCAGGCCCAGGCGCAGTGACAGGCTGGCGTTTCTCAAGCGCGCGCCTCCAGTACATAGCCTACGCCGCGCAGGGTATGGATCAGCTTGTTGTCGAACGGGTCGTCGATCTTCGCCCGCAGGCGACGGATCGAAACCTCGACCACGTTGGTGTCGCAGTCGAAATTCATGTCCCATACCAACGAGATGATCTGGGTGCGCGAAAGCACTTCACCACTTTGGCGCATCAGCAGGTGCAGCAGGGCGAACTCCTTGGCGGTCAGGTCAATGCGCTGCCCGGCGCGGTAGGCGCGGTGGCGGCCGGGGTCCAGTTCCAGGTCGGCCACGCGCAGGGTGCTGGGCTGCAGCTGCTGATCGTTACGGCGCAGCAGGCTGCGGATACGCGCCAGAAGTTCAGGGAATTCGAAGGGCTTGAGCAGGTAGTCATCGGCGCCCAGGTCCAGGCCTTTGACCCGGTCGGCCAGGCGACCATGGGCGGTCAGCATCATGATGCGCGTGGCCGATTCGGCACGCAGCCGCTGCAGCACGGTCCAGCCATCGATTTCAGGCAGGTTGACGTCGAGGATGACCAGGTCGTAGGGCTGTTGGCGGGCCAGGTGCAGGCCGTCGGTGCCGGTGTGGGCGCAGTCGACCACGTAGCCGTTTTCGCGCAGGCCCTGTTGCAGGTAATCGGCGGTACGCAGTTCGTCCTCGATGATCAGTAGGCGCATGGGAGGCTCGATTTGATGAAAGGGGGGCGATTTTCGACCCTGTAGTGACATCAGGGTCAAGGAGCAGGATGTTACGGCATGCATATGGCGCTGCGGCGCAGATAACGGATTTGTAATCCTGCTGTTATCTGGCTGTCTGTCAGGGCCCTTTCGCGGGTAAACCCGCTCCCACAGATCCTGTAGGAGCAGCCTTGTGCTGCGAAGAGGCCCCGACAGGCAACACAAGGCCACATTGCAGGACTGTAATCCCCGCCTCACCTTGCTGTTAGCCGCCCCTCGCTAGGATGGCCGCATCTGATCGGTTATCACGAGGCAAACACGATGAACCTGACCAAATACCTGCTGCTGGCCACACTGGCCCTGGGCAGTGCCAGTGTCTATGCCGAGGGCGGTGCAGAGCGCTCGAAGCAGTTCTGGCAAGCGTTCCGCGAAGACCAGCAGCGCCTGCACGGCGACAAGCAACAGGCCGTCGCCGAGCGCGAGCGCAAGGCGCAAGAGAAGGCCCGTGAGGTGGCCAAGGACTGAGGTAACAACACCTGCACCGCGACAGCTCCTCGCCGCAGGTGTATTCAGGCGCCCAACCGGGCGCCTTTTTTATTTGCGCGCCAGCAGGGTGGCGCGGCGTGGGGCAGGCAGGCCTTCGATGGTCTTGCTGTGGTCGTTCGGGTCGAGGAAGTCGCCCAGCGACTGGTAGCGCATCCACTCGGTGCTGCGCTGCTCCTCGACGCTGGTCACGCTCACATCGACGCAACGCACATCGCTGAAGCCGGCACGGCGCAACCAGCGCGCCAGGGCGGGTACTGACGGCAGGTACCAGACGTTGCGCATCTGCGCGTACCGGTCCTCAGGGACTAACACCTGGTTTTCATCGCCCTCGATCACCAGGGTTTCCAGAACCAGCTCGCCCCCTTTGACCAGGCAGTCCTTGAGCGCCAGCAGGTGCTCGATGGGGGAGCGGCGGTGATAGAACACGCCCATGGAAAACACGGTGTCGAAGCCTTCCAGATTGGCAGGCAGCTCTTCAAGGGCGAAGGGCAGGTGCCAGGCCGGCAGCTCCGGCAGGTACTGCTGCACGGCCTGGAACTGGCAGAAGAACAACCAGTTGGGGTCGACACCGATCACCATCTCGGCGCCGGCACCGAGCATGCGCCACTGGTAGTAGCCGTTGCCACAGCCGACGTCGAGCACGCGTTTGCCCTTGAGGTCCAGGTGCGGGCCTACCCGCGACCATTTCCAGTCCGAATGCCATTCGGTGTCTACGTGCACGCCAAACAGATCGAACGGCCCTTTTCGCCACGGTGACAGGCCCATCAGTGCCTGACGCATCTGCGCGCGGGTAGCGTCGTCGCAGTCGCAGTCCAGGCGCAGCCCGTTGACCAGGTCGATTTCACTGGGTTTCAGGGCAGGCAGGGCGTCGAGCGCACCGCGCCAGCGGTCGAGGTCGCCGTGGCCTTTCTCCAGCTTGGCTTCAAGTTGCGCTTGCAGGCCTTGTGACCAGGAAGCCAGGGGCGTGCCCGCCAGGCGGCGGACGAGGGGGGACAGATCGATCATGGCAAGGCTATCAACGAGGCGAAGTTAAGGCATTGGAACCAGGGCACCACTTTGGAGAAGCCGGCGGCGCGCAGGCGTTCTTGATGGGCTTCGAGCGTGTCGGGGCGCATCACGTTTTCGATGGCGCTGCGCTTCTGGGCGATTTCCAGTTCGCTGTAGCCATTGGCCCGCTTGAAATCCAGGTGCAGTTCATTGAGCAGGTCCTGCGCTTGCTCATCGGCGAAGCGCAGTTTCTCCGAAAGGATCAGCGCACCACCCGGTAGCAGTGCCTGGCGGATGCGCCCGAGCAGTTCCAGGCGCTGGTCGGGGGCAATGAACTGCAGGGTGAAGTTCATCGCCACTACCGAAGCGGGCTCGAAGGGCAGGGCAAGGATATCGGCTTCCAGCACTTGCACCGGCAGCAACTCCTGGAACATCGAGTCCTGGGCGGTGAGGTACTGGCGGCAGCGCTCCACCATGGCGGCGGAATTGTCCACCGCGATCACCCGGCAGCCGTCGCTGCGCACGTGGCGGCGTAACGACTGCGTGACTGCACCCAGCGAGGCGCCCAGGTCGTACAGCGCGGTGTGCGGCTGGGCGAAGCGGGCGGCCAGCACGCCGAGGTTTTCGACGATGGTTGGGTAGCCGGGCACCGAGCGCTTGATCATGTCCGGGAACACGCGCACCACGTCTTCGTTGAAGACGAAGTCGGGCACCTGCTCCAGGGGTTGCGAGAAAAGGCGGTCGGGTTGTTTGCTCACGGTGGGCTCGATACAGGGTGAAACGGGGGCGCATTTTATCCAATGGCCACGCATCTTGCCATGGCAATGCTTCAGGGTCGGAGCGTTCACGCCGGTAGCGGTGAACTTTCCCACAGCGTTTAGTTACCCAGGCCAATGTAATCGGTGTGCCGCGAGTGGAAACTTCCACTCTCTCTAATTTATTGGGTCCATGGTTGAAAGATGAGTATCGCAACTAGGCAGGAAGAACTACCGGTAGAGGAACTGGACCTGGTGTCCAAAGTGAAAATGTTGCCGGAACGGTATTTTTCATTCATTGAAAGCCGGCTGGACGGCGGCCAGCAAATTGGCAGTTTGATGACGGCCGATAATTTGAAAGCCATCAAACGGTACGTCAGTACCGTCAATCAGTTACCCCGAACGCAGGTGGAAATCGAAAGGGAAGTTGATTATGCCGCCCTCGGTATCGAGGCATCGATGGTCAGCGACCTTTATGTGGCGCTGCACCGGCATGCCTACGAATGGGACATACTGGAACGTAGCGTAAAGCAGCTGGGGCCGGAAATTGAACTGTTCGCCGAAAGCCTGGTGCAGCGTGGCGGTAGCCTGTTGGAGAACCTTGAAAGCAGTGACGTTTTCATGGCGATCCAAAAACGCAAAGCCGAGCAGGGCGACGATGTTTACACCGCGCAGTTGAGCGAAGAAGAGCAAGCACAGCTCGCCAGTGTGATGACACTCGGCATTTCCGAACTGGTCAGGGGGATTGAAGGTACCCGGCGGCGTATCGATGAAGTCGACGCCCGTGCGAACTGGTTCAACAATGAAATCAAGCGTGAGCTAAAACCGCGCATGGGACGCTTGCTGAAGCACTTTGAAGAACGGGTTTCCCATGAGGACACACTGGAAAAACGCAGGCAGCTCGATCAGTGGGACGAGCAGATCGACCAGTTGAAATCCGAGTACGATGCCAATGTGGGTTACGCGTTCACCGGTATCTTGCTGGGGCCGATCGGCCTGGTGATAACCGGCGGTGTGTTCGGTCAAAAGGCAGAAAGCATCAGGGCCGCGAAGAATGTGCTGATTGAAAGGCGCGACGAGTTGGCGCATGCGTTGGGCAAGTTGGCGCCAGCCTTGAACGACTTCGAGCGTGTGTCGACCTTGGTCAGGGACTTGCAGTTCAGGTGCAAGGACCTCTCAGCGGCGACCAAACGGCTGGCCGATGTGTGGTTATTCCTTGCCTCGTATGCCAACAACTCTGTGAATGAAGCCAAAGAGCTGAGCACCCTCTCCCAGCTTGAATCCTTTGTGCATGACTTTTCCGAGGTTATCAAACCTTGGACAAAGATAGGCAGTATTTGCCACGTGCTGTCCGAATTGTTCAATGAGTTGATTGATGAGTATGAGGAAGCCTGAGATGGACATTGCCAATGCTCAAACCGTCACCCCCGATTTTGTCCAGATGCAAAAAGTGCAGGAGCACATATTCCAGCTCATGGAAAGTTGGGAGATGAAAGTGCTTCCAGCCGCGCGCGAGCAACTTGATGAACTGCGCACACTGTTGCTGGCTGTCGAGCGCGCGTTCAAGGAAAGCCTGATAGGCGGTATCGCGTTGCTGGACGAGCGGGACTTCATCCCGGGCAAGGAAGGGGCTCATACGCACCACAGATTGGCCAGTGTCCTGGAGCGCTTGAGCCAGCACCATGCGCATCTGGCCCGCAAAAACTTGCGGCTGGAGCTGTTCTCACTGTCGGCCCTTGTCGATTCATTGGCAGCGTTGGAAGCACGAACGGCTGAGCTGCAGGAACAGGCGGTTGCGTTCGATCAACGGCTGGTGCAGCTGCAACAACAGCGGGCAGATATCGTGCAGGCTATCGAGTTGTTCGAGCGGCCTTCGGTTGCCAGTGCACTAAAAGGCCTCATCCCGAGCGATGACGAAATTGATCAGATGATGGGATTGATCACCGACCCGAAACTCGACGCCGGCCTGCTCAAGGCTGTGACGCAAAAGCTCGGCAAGCACGCTGATGCGCTGGAAGGGGCCAAGACATTCAGCGACCTGGGCAAAGCCCGTGCCCGCCTTGATACAAAAATCAAGGAAGCATTGGGCGACCAGCTGCAAGTGCAACGAACCTTGAGAACGGCGCGCAATGAACAGGAGGCGGTGAAGGAGTTGTCGGGCGTTGTGCCACTCAAGGACGCGTGGTTACACGAGCTTCGCAAGGTGGAGGCAGAGTGGCAGGCCCAGGCCGAAAGCCTTAGCGCGACGATGGACCTGGAGGCTGCCACCGTCGCGCTGAAAGGTCTGGGTGAGTACCTGAAGGTAGTACAACTGATGTATGACCGCAGTTGATGGTCTTCAGCGGACGATAACCTTGCAGTCGAAGGTTTGCACCGGGGCGACGTCTGCGGCCCATGGCTGCTGGTAGACCAGTACCAGTTGGGCATCCCCGGTGCTGTTGGCCAGGAACCGCCAGGTAGAGACACCGGCACTGCCAACAACCTCTTCCTCTTCGGGGGCGCTATAGACCTCGGGGCTAAGGATACGCAGCACGCTCGACGCGGAATTTTCGACACGCCAGCGATAGCCGGTGGACGGGTTGCTGGGCAAGCTCAGGGTCAGTGCCTGGCCTACCTGCAGCCGCGTTGGGCATTCACTTTCGGCGTCCAGTTCGACGGGCTGTGTGGGTTGTTGCGCGCAGGCGCAAAGCAGGGCAAAGCTCAGGGGAACGAGCAGACGAGGGGCGGTCATGTTGGCTCCGGGGGCTGACGATGACCTGAGGATAACCGATGATCGACGAGTTTTGTGTTGCCAGTGCCGGCCACTTCGACGCCAAAGCCGCGAAGTGGCCGGTGCAGGTTAGAACAGGACTTTGGCCACGTCGGCAAAGCGCTTGGCAAAATGCACTGTCAGGCCTTCGCGCAGGTAGTCCGGCAGTTCTTCGAAGTCGCCACGGTTAGGCTCCGGCAGGATCAGTTCGAAGATCTTCTGCCGGCGCGCCGCAATCACCTTCTCGCGCACCCCGCCAATCGGCAGCACCTGGCCGGTGAGCGTCAGCTCGCCCGTCATGGCCACGCCCTTCTTCGGTGCCTGGTCGCGGGCGAGCGACAACAGGGCACTTGCCATGGTGACCCCGGCACTCGGGCCGTCCTTGGGCGTCGCGCCTTCAGGAACGTGCAAGTGGATGAACGCTTCGTTGAAGAAGCCAGGGTCACCGCCAAACTGCTTGAGGTTGGAACTGACGTAGCTGTAGGCAATTTCGGCCGACTCTTTCATCACGTCACCCAGTTTGCCGGTCAGTTTGAAGCCGCGGTTGAGGGTGTGGATGCGGGTTGCCTCGATCGGCAACGTGGCGCCGCCCATGCTGGTCCAGGCCAGGCCGGTGATCACGCCTTTGCCCGCCAGTACCTGCTCACTGCGGAACACCGGTATGCCGAGTGCGGCTTCCAGGTCCTTGGTGCCGATCTTCAGCTTGGCTTCGGGGTTTTCCAGCAGCTTGACCACGGCCTTGCGCACCAGCTTGCCCAGTTGCTTCTCCAACTGGCGCACGCCCGCCTCGCGGGCATAGCCTTCGATCACCAGGCGCAGGGCGCTGTCGCTGATGCTCAGGCTGGTCTTTGAAACGCCAGCTTTTTCCAGTTGTTTGGGCCACAGGTGGCGCTTGGCAATGGCCAGTTTTTCTTCGGTGATGTAGCCGGACAGGCGGATCACTTCCATGCGGTCGAGCAACGGCCCGGGGATCGAGTCGAGGGTGTTGGCGGTGCACACGAACAGCACTTTGGACAGGTCAAGGCGCAAGTCGAGGTAGTGGTCGAGGAAGTCGACGTTCTGCTCCGGGTCGAGGGTTTCCAGCAAGGCGGAAGCCGGGTCACCCTGGTAGCTCTGGCCCATCTTGTCGATCTCGTCGAGCATGATCACCGGGTTCATCACTTCGACGTCTTTCAAGGCCTGTACCAACTTGCCAGGCTGGGCGCCGATGTAGGTGCGGCGGTGGCCCTTGATTTCGGCTTCGTCACGCATGCCGCCAACGCTGAAGCGATAGAACGGCCGGCCAAGCGACTCGGCGATGGACTTGCCGATGCTGGTCTTGCCCACCCCGGGCGGGCCCACCAGCAGCACGATCGAGCCACTGATTTCGCCTTTCCAGGCCCCCACGGCGAGGAATTCGATAATGCGTTCCTTGATGTCGTCGAGGCCGGCATGGTGCTGGTCGAGGACTTTGCGCGCATGCTTGAGGTCGAGCTTGTCCTTGCCGTACATGCCCCACGGCAGGGCGGTGGCCCATTCGAGGTAGTTGCGGGTGACGGCGTACTCGGGCGAACCGGTTTCGAGAATGGCCAGTTTGCCCATCTCTTCATCCAGGCGCTTGCGTGCCTGGGGCGGCAGGGTCTTGCCTTCCAGGCGCTGTTCGAACTGTTCAAGGTCGGCGCTGCGGTCGTCCTTGGTCAGGCCCAGCTCCTGCTGGATGACCTTGAGTTGCTCCTTGAGGAAGAACTCGCGCTGGTGTTCGCCGATCTGCCGGTTCACCTCGGCCGAGATCTCGTTCTGCAGGCGCGCGACTTCCACCTCTTTGCGCAGCATCGGCAGGACCTTTTCCATGCGCTTGAGCATGGGCACGCAGTCGAGTACTTCCTGCAACTGGTTGCCGGTGGCCGAAGTCAGCGCGGCAGCGAAGTCGGTGAGCGGTGAGGGGTCGTTGGGGCTGAAGCGGTTGAGGTAGTTCTTCAGCTCTTCGCTGTACAGCGGGTTGAGCGGCAGCAGTTCCTTGATCGCGTTGATCAGGGCCATGCCGTAGGCCTTGACCTCGTCAGTCGGCTCGGCGGGCTGGCGCGGGTATTCAACTTCGACCAGGTAGGGTGGGCGGTGGTGCTTGAGCCAGTTGCGGATGCGTACCCGGGTCAGGCCCTGGGCGACGAACTGCAGTTTGCCGTTTTCGCGGCTGGCATGGTGCACCTTGACCAGCGTGCCGTACTGCGGCAGGGCCGAGGTGTCGAAATGGCGATGGTCTTCTGGCGGGGTGTCCATGAAGAACAATGCCAGGCAGTGGTCGGGTGACTTGGCCACCAGGTCGAGGGTTTCTGCCCAAGGTTCTTCATTGACGATGACCGGGAGTACCTGGGCCGGGAAGAACGGGCGGTTGTGGATCGGGATCACGTAGACCTTGTCCGGCAGCTGCTGGCCGGGCAGGGCGAGGGCGTGGCCGGTTTCGGCCTGGGTGGTGTGCTCGACTTCGCTGTGTTCGTCGGGGTGTTCCGGGAAATCCTGCTGGTCGCTCATGGGGCACCTGCGTGAATGACTATGGTGCTTAGATGGGGCGCAGGGGAATCGGTTTCAATGGTAGACGAAGGGAGCAGGGGAGGGTTTCATCTGTAATTGGCTGCACCGGCCTCATCGCCGGCAAGCCAGCTCCCACAGGTAACCCACCATTTTCAAGGTCGGTGGAATACCTGTGGGAGCTGGCTTGCCGGCGATGAGGCCGGTACAGGGGAATGAGCCCTGCAAGCAGGGCTCGGTAACTTAGTCAGCGAGTTTGTAAGCGATGATGTAATCGCCCATTCTGGTGCCCAGCGAGCCATGGCCGCCAGCAGTCACCAGCACATACTGCTTGCCATCCTTGCCGGTGTAAGTCATCGGCGTGGCCTGGCCACCCGCTGGCAGGCGGGCACTCCACAGTTCCTTGCCGTTGTTCACGTCATAAGCACGCAGGTACTGGTCGAGGGTGCCGCTGAGGAAGCCGACGCCGCCTGCGGTAACGATCGAACCGCCCATGCTCGGCACGCCAACCGGCAGGCCGATCGGTACCGGGGTGCTGTCGCGGGTGGTGCCGTTCTTGTGCTTCCACACCACCTTGTTGGTGAACAGGTCGATGGCGGCGACATAGCCCCAGGCCGGGGCCTGGCACGGTACGCCCAGCGGCGACATGAACGGGTGCATGGTCACCGCGTACGGCGCGCCAGTATTGGGCTGCACGCCGCTGGTCTCGCTTTCGCGCTTGCTGCCTTCGGCGACCTGCTCGCGCGGCACCATCTTCGACACGAAGGCCATGTAGTTGGGCGAGGTGAACAGCAGTTGGCGCACCGGGTCGACCGACACGCTGCCCCAGTTGAAGACCCCCACGTTACCCGGATAGATCAGCGAGCCCTGCTCGGATGGCGGGGTGTACTGGCCTTCGTAGCGCAGTTCGCGGAACTGGATGCGGCACAGCATCTGGTCGAACGGCGTGGCGCCCCACATGGCCTGTTCGGTCAGCTCAGGGCCGAGCAGATTGAGGTCGGAGCGGGCCTGGGTCGGCGAGGTGTGGTCGCCCTTCACTGCGCCTTGCGGGGTGGGGATTTCGCGGATCGGCACGATCGGCGTACCGTCGCGGCGGTCGAGCACGTACAGGCTACCTTGCTTGGTCGGCACGATGATCGCAGGTTTCACGCCATCGTCAGTCTTCAGGTGGACCAGCGTCGGCTGGCTGCCGACGTCCATGTCCCACAGGTCGTGGTGGGTGAACTGGTAGTTCCAGCGGGCCTTGCCGGTGGCCAGGTCCAGGGCGACCACGCCGGCGCTGTACTTCTCGGCGCCCGGGGTACGGTCGGCGCCCCACTGGTCCGGGGTCTGGTTGCCCAGCGGCAGGTAGACCATGCCCAGGTCTTCGTCGACGCTGGCGATCGACCACATGTTGGCCGAGTTGCGGCTGTACATCTTGCCTGGGGCCAACGGCTTGGTGTCTTCCGGGTTGTTGCTGTCCCAGTTCCACACCAGGTGGCCGTCGTGCACATCGTAAGCGCGGATCACGCCCGACGGCTCGTTGGTCGACTCGTTGTCGGTGACGTGGCCACCAATGATCACCAGGTCACGGGTGATCGCGGCAGGCGAGGTGGAGTAGTAGCCGCCGGCAGTGAACGGGCCGATGCCGGTGGTGAGGTCGATCACGCCTTGGTTGGCGAAGCCTTCGCACACTTTGCCGTTGTCGGCGTTGATGGCGATCAGGCGAGCATCTGCGGTAGGCAGGTACAGGCGGCGCGGGCAGGCCTGTGCCACGGCTTGGCCTGCGTCGGTAATTTTCGGTACCGGGCTGCCGTCGCGGCTGACGTAGCGGTTTTCGTCATAGTACGAAACGCCACGGCAGGTCATGTGGGCAAAGCCTTTGAAGGTGCCGGTCGGGCTCTTGACCTGCGGGTCATAGCGCCAGATTTCCGCGCCGGTGTCCGGGTCCAGGGCCAGCAGGCGGCTGTGTGCGGTACAGGCGTAGAGCATGCCGTTGACCTTCAGCGGGGTGTTCTGGTTGGTCAGCTCCACCGGGTCGTTTTCAGTCGGCAGGTCGCCGGTGCGGATACGCCAGGCTTCTTCCAGGCGGTAGGCATTCTGCGGGGTGATCTGGCGCAGCGGCGAATAGCGGTCGCCATGCTCGGTGCGGCCATAGGCCTGCCATTCGCCGTCGGGCATGGCCGGGGCGGCGCTGGCCATTTCGCTGCTTTCGCGGCCCAGTTCGCCGAACACTTCGCCGGGGTGGGTGAACTGGCTGCCCAGGGCACATGCGCCCGAAGCAACCACGGCAACGCCCAGCAGTGCAGTGTTGGCCTTGCTGGCCGGGCCGATCAACGGGCGACGTGCCCACGGCAGCAGCAACACCACGCCGATGGCAAACCAGATGGCCAGGCGTGGCACCAGTTGCCACCAGTCCAGGCCCACTTCGAGCAGGGCCCACACGGTGCTGCCCAGCAACACCAGGCCATACAGGCCCAAGGCAATGCGGCGCTGGGCCAGCAGCAGGATGCCCGAAAGGGCAAAGCCGATACCGGCGATCAGGTAGTACAGCGATCCGCCCAGCTGGCTCAGTTTGATACCGCCGGCCAGCAGGGCCAGGCCCATCAGCAACAGCAGCGCGCCGATCAGGCGAGGTAGCCAGCGGCTTCCTTGGTTGGCACCTTCAGTGCTCATCGTAGGTTCTCCGTCAGGTCAAAAAGGGGGTTAGAAACTGCTCTGGATTTTCAGGCCGCCGACCAGGGCGCCATCCACCTGCGACACCCCGCCCGGGTGGCGGATGTACTGCAGGTTGGGGCGCACCGTGAGCCAATCGGCCAAATGGATGCCGTAGTACAGCTCGGCGCTGTACTCGGTGTCCTGCACAGGCAGGAAACCGGGGTTGTCGTAGTCGTAGAGCCCGGCGGCCTGGTTGGCCAGGCGGGCGTTCTTGCGGTAGGCAGGGTTGACGTGCACGCGGGCGAGGGCGAAACCGATGTCGTCCTTGGCGCGGGCGTCGAAAGGCCCTTTGTATACCAGTCCTGCCTGCACATAGTTGTCGATGGCATTGGTCTTCTTGTCATGCACCGTGGCGTTGGCGAACAGGCTCAGGCCACGCGACTGGTCGGAGGCCAGCGAAGTTACCTGCTGCTGGGCGCCGAGCCACATGCCGTGCTTGCTCGAACTGCTGCGGTAGGCGGCGCCGCTGACGGCGGCCGGCTGGCCGTTGCTGTCCTTGAGAACATCCTGTGCCTTGGCATTACTGTAGTAGTAGCCGGCGCGATATTCCCCTTTCAGGCCTTGGATGCGTGGGGTCCATACCAGTTCGATCGGCATTACCGCGCCCTGCGTGCCGCTGCCGCTGAGCTTGAAGCCATTGCCCGATTCCAGGTTGGAGGGGTTCTGCTCGAACACGCCGACCTGGGTGTAAAGCTCGTCGCTGAGGTTGTAGCGCACGCGCAGGGCCCACTGGCTGACCGGCCAGTTGTACCAGATGCCACCCACCCAGTTGCCCACCTGCGAGCCGCAGAAGGCCAGGTTCTGGAAGTCGCAAGGGAAGCTGTTGAAGTCCTCGCCTTCGCCGAAGCGGCCGAATTTCACGTCCAGCGCACCATCGAAGTACTTCTGCTTGATCCACATCTGCGTCAGCCGCCAGGTTTCGCCACGACCCCAGACTTCCTGGGCCGAGGTGAAGCCGCCAACGCGGGGGTCGTTGATGCGGTCGTTGCTGATGTTGTCGCCGTGGCGCTCGGTGATGGTCAGCTGGAATTCGGCGTCTTGCCAGCCAAGGATCTTGTCCAGGTCCAGGTGGCTGCCAAAGGTGAACTGGTCGCTGTAGCGCGCGGTACGGTCGTGGTCGTAGCCACCGTGCAGGTTGCTGCCCATCTCCCCGGTGTAGCCGAGGGTGAAGTCGTAGCCTTTTTCCAGCAATTCGCTGCGGGTGCCGCCCCAGTCGCCGAGCATCCATGGGGAGTCGCTGGCAAACATTTCGCTGGCGGCGGCGGGTGTCGCCAAGGCGCTGAGGGCAAGGCCGATGTAACAGGTTTTGGGCAGTTGGAGCATGAGATAGCGCTATCTTTTGATTATTGAAAAAACGGCAAGCGCATCGAAGGGCATGCCCTTCAATGGATATGGCGACAAGATGGTTTCAGTGAAGCGATTCAGCTTCAGGCGGGGAGGATATAGCGGAAGTTGTAAGAAAAAAAGACAAATTGTCGCAGGGAATTGTTGTTCAGCGGGTAACAATGGTGTGAAGGGGCTGCTTTGCAGCCCATCGCCGGCAAGCCAGCTCCCACAGAATTGCGCTAGCACTGAGGACAGTGCAGTACCTGTGGGAGCTGGCTTGCCGACGATTGGGGCGCAAAGCGCTCCCGCGATTTCAGAAGGTGGTACGCAACCCCACTTCCACACTGCGCCCCGGTGCCGGTGCGATATCGCGCAGGATCGAGCTGGCGTAACGCACGGTCTGGTCGGTCAGGTTTTCGCCGCGTACAAACGCCAGCCACTGGCTCTGGCCAATGTCAAAGCGGTAACCCACGCTTGCACCCAATGTGGTGTAGCCATCGGTGCTGGTTTCGTTGGCCGGCTTGCGGTGCTGCGATGCCGCATGTTGCACATCTACCCGCGCCTGCCAGCGGTCCAGTTCCCACACCAGGCCGCTGTTCAAGCGCAGCGGGGCGATGCGTGGCAAAGGTTCGCCACTGTCGAGGTTCTTGGCCCGGGTGTAGTCACCGGACAACTCCAGCGCGAAGCTGCCGTAGCGGTTCTCGACCAGCTGCCAGCGGTCCTGGGCCTCGATGCCGTAGAAGCGCGCCCGCACGCCCTGGTACTGGTATTCCGGGAAGCCCTCGTGGTCATGATCGTGGTCGTGGTCATCCTCGCCATGGTCGTGGTCATGCCCGCCCTCGCGCAGATTGCCGGTGCCGATCAGCCCGATGTAGTTGCGGAAGTGGCTGTAGAACACCCCGACACTGCCTTTGTGGGTGCCATTGTCGAAGCGCAGCGCCAGGTCGGCGGAAATGGCCTTTTCCTTGTTCAGGCTGGCGTCACCCACTTCAAAGGCACCGGTGGCCACATGCGCACCATTGGCGTACAGCTCGTAGAAAGTCGGGGCGCGCTCGGTGTAGCCAAGGTTGGCGGCCAGCGACCAGATCGGGTCGAGCTGGTACACCGCACCGGAGGATAGGCTGAAGGCGTTGAAGCTGCTGGCGCTGTCGGCATCGACGAAGTTTTCGTTGCCTTTGGCGTCCGGGTCTACCCGGGTGTGCTCCAGGCGTGCGCCCAGGCTCAGGTTCAGCCGCTCTGTGGCCTGCCATTGCTCCAGCATGAACAGCGCCAGGCTGTCGGTGTTGGTGTGCGGGACAAAGGCTTCCTCGCCGAGGGCAGAGAATTCGTTGCGACTGACCTGGGCACCGATCACCCCCTCCATCGGCCCGAGCGGTTGATGGCGGGCTTCGATACGCGCTTCGTAGCCCTTGTTCTTGAAGGTGGTGTGCACCTCGCCTTCTTCGATCTCGCTGTGTTCGTAATCTGTATAGCCAGCATCGACCTTGACCGAGCTGAACGGGCCGTCCAGGTCGCGCAGCTCGGAGGCGAAGGCGTAGTGGTCCTGTTTCATGTCCAGGCGCACACCGGACTCTGCCACCGAGCCGTAATTGCTGTCGTAGCCGCTGTACGACAGGCCGGCGTAACCATGATCCCAGTGATAGGCACCACCGACTGCACCGCCGTCCTGGCGGCCGTCGCTGTTTTCCAGGCGGTGTTTGCTGCCAGGCTCATCGGCGTCACGCACCTTGGAACTGCGGGCGTAGCCGGGGATGCGCAGGTTGTTGAACTGACGGCTGTTGGCATCCAGGTGCAGGGCGAAGGCACCGTTACCCGCCTCCAGCTTGCCAGCGCTGCTGCGCGTGGTGTCGGCGCCACCGTAGCGCAACTCACCGGCACCGTGGATGCCTTCGATCGGTGCATCCGGGATGCGGTTGTCGAAGGTGTTGACCACGCCACCGATGGCGTTGCCGCCGTAGAGCAGGGCGGCCGGGCCGCGGACGATCTCGACGCGGTCGACAGTGACCGGGTCCAGCGGCACGGCGTGGTCATAGGACAGCGACGAGGCATCCAGCGCGCCGACGCCATTGCGCAGGATGCGAATGCGGTCGCCGTCCAGGCCGCGGATTACCGGGCGGCTGGCGCCAGGGCCGAACCAGGTCGAGGCGACACCGGGCTGCTTGTTGAGGGTTTCACCGAGGCTACCGTGCTGTTGCTGCAGCAGGTTGTCGCCTTCGAGCACGGTGCTGGGGGCGGCCAACTGGCGGTTGCCCAATGGGTTGGCGGTGATGACCTGGGGTTCGAGTTCCATGGCCTGGCTGGGCGACGCAGCCAGCCAGAGCGCGACGGCAAGGGGGGAGAGGCGAAGCGTTGAGTACAGCATGGGGATGGGGCGTTCCTTGGCAGATGCTTTTATAGTGTTACAACATAACATAACTATTTCAGCACAGAGGTTTTGCCCCTGGCCAGCATTTTTTCTGTGGGCTTGACGCATCCCACCCGCCACTACACTCGTGTAAGGTGCGCATCTTTCCTACGGAGCACAGCATGAGCACGGCCCAACACAACGCGCTGCACGGCAAGACCCTTGAACAGATCCTCACCGAGCTGGTGGCGCACTACCAATGGCAGGGCCTGGCCGAGCGCATCGATGTGCGTTGCTTCAAGAGCAACCCCAGCATCAAGTCGAGCCTGGCCTTTTTGCGCAAGACGCCGTGGGCGCGAGAAAAGGTCGAGCAGTTGTACGTGAAGCTGCAGCGCAAGGCCTGATATGCCGCGCCGCCCCTGGCTGACCGGCATGGCCGTGCTGGGCTGGTTCGGCCTGACCGTGCAGGTATACCTGGTGCTGCTGGCGCGCTGGGAGGAACAGGCCAGCCTGATTGGCGGCCTGATCAATGTGTTCGGCTATTTCACCGTGCTGACCAACACCTTGGTGGCGACGGTGCTCAGTTATGCAGCGTTCGGTCGTGAAGGCCGCGCCAGGCGCTTCTTCCTGTCGCCGTCGGTGAGTGCTGCAGTGGCAGCCAGCATCGTGCTGGTGGCGCTGGCCTACAGCGTGTTGCTGCGCCACTTGTGGCAACCGCAGGGTTGGCAGTGGCTGGCGGACGAGTTGCTACACGACGTGATGCCTTTGCTGTATGCCTTGTACTGGTGGTGCGAGGTGCCCAAGGGCAGCCTGCGGCTATGGCACCTGGCAGTGTGGGCGATGTACCCGGCGGTGTACTTCGCCTATGCGCTGTGGCGGGGGAGCGAGATTGGCATGTATGCCTACCCGTTCATCGATGTGGCTAGCCTGGGGTATGGGCAGGTGATGCTCAATGCCCTGGGGGTGCTGGCGGGGTTCTGGGGGATTGGGTTGGTGTTGCTTGGGCTGGATCGGTGGCGCGGGTTGGACAGATTTGCTTAGCCTGCACTGGCGCTATCGCCGGCAAGCCAGCTCCTACAGGTACCTCACAGCCTTCAAGGGCTGTGCAATAACTGTAGGAGCTGGCTTGCCGGCGATAGGGCCAGTGCATGTAACCAAGATCACTCGTCGTCCGCAGTCCCGTCAGCACGCCAGTAGGCCGCAGCCTTCAGCGCATCCTCAGGCACGCCTTTCTCCAGCAGCAGTGCTTTGGCCTGGCGGGTCAGGGCTTTTTCCAGCGCCACCCAGCCATACAACCGGCCTTGCGGCAAGGTCAGGTTCTTCACCAGTTCCAGCAAATCTTCTTGCTGGCGACGCACCCAGATGACTTCGACCTGTGCCTTGCTCGGCAACGGCTGGCGCTCCTGCTCGTCTTCGATCTGGATCACCGCCAGCACCTGGCGGCCAGCCGGCAGTTCGTCCAGGCGCCGACCAATCGCCGGAATGGCGGTTTCGTCACCGATCAGCAGGTAGCTGTCGAACATATCCGGCACCACCAGCGAGGCCCGTGGCCCGGCGATGTCCAGGGTTTGCCCCGGGGTGGCCTGGGCGGCCCAGGTGGAGGCTGGGCCGTCACCGTGCAGCACGAAGTCGATGTCCAGTTCATTGGCCACCAAGTCGATGCGCCGTGGCGTGTACTCGCGCATGGTGGGCCGTGCGCCACCGTCCCGGCCCATATTACGGGCCTCGATGGCCTGTTGTTGCTCCGGCGTTTCGGCGAACAGCAGCTTGATATGGTCGTCACTGCCGACGCTGCTGAAACCTTGCAGTTCGGCACCGCCGAGGGTGATGCGGCGCATGCGTGGGGTCAGCTCGGTGACGCGCATTACCAGCAGACGGCGTTGGCGGATCTCGTGGTTGACGCGGTGGATGGTGTCACTCATGGGAAGTCTCCCCGACAGTGTCGGCCGGCCCGGAGGCGATGGCCTTGGCGGTATGGTTGAGCAAGTCGCGGACCCGTTGGATTTCTTCCGGAGTCCAGCGGCCGCTGTGCATGTGCAGTGCGTGGCGCAGGTTGCCGACCGCTTCATGGATTTCAGGCGGGCGGTCGTGGCCGCGCAGGGCGCGTTTGCTGACTTCGATGCGCATGCGCACGCCGTCCAGCGCGACAGCTTGCTCGGCCAGGGCGCTGCGCCCGGCGTCGGTGATGGCATAGAGGCGTTTGCTGCCCTGCAACTGGCCGCTGATCAGCTCGGCCTCTTCAAGAAAATTCAGCGTGGGGTAGATCACCCCTGGGCTTGGGCTGTAGCTGCCGTCGAACAGGTTTTCGATCTGGCGGATCAGGTCGTAACCGTGGCCGGGCTGCTCGGCCAGCAGGTCCAGCATCAGCAGCTTGAGGTCACCGGGGGCGAAGACGCGTGGGCCGCGCTCGCCGCGGCCGGGGCGCCGCTCGAAGGGGTCATGGGGGGTGTGTTCACGCATGGGGGCAGGGCTCCGTCGTTTGCGATATATCGTAAGATATTACTCAAGATATATCTAAAGACAAGCCCTTTAATGCAGATGATTATCATCTATTGCTTCGATGCATTCCCCGCTGCGGGTGGTGTATGCAGCGCAACCTGCGGCGGTTTGCATTCATTCGGATTGCCCGGCTGCAGGTATGGCATCAGGATCGGGGCCATGCCCTTGAGCACTTGCACCGGCAGCGCCGAGGTGAATTTGAACGCTTCTGCCGAGCGCCCCGGCACGAAGGCAGTGAGGGTGCCGAAGTGGTTGTCGCCCAGGAAGAATACGAAGGTGGCGGTACGGTTCAGCGAGCGCGAGCCAATCAGCCGACCGCCGGCGCCGAAGCTTTCGATGCGGTTGTCACCGGTACCGGTCTTGCCCCCCATCACCAGTGGCGTGCCGTCCTGCAGCTTGAAGCTGCCGGAAATACGCCGCGCGGTGCCTGCATCGACCACCTGCGACATGGCGCCTTTGAGTGCGCGTGCCACTTCCACCGGCAGAATCCGCACGCCGCGGTCTGGGTCGGTGATCAACTTGGTTTCATAAGGGGTGTTGGCTGCAAAGTGCAGGGTGTCGATGCGCAGGGTGGGCAGTCGGATGCCGTCGTTCTGGATGATGCCGACAAGTTCGGAGAGGGCGGCGGGGCGGTCGCCCGAACTGCCGATGGCGGTGGCCAGCGAGGGCACCAGGTGGTCGAATGGATAGCCCACGCGTTTCCAGCGCTGGTGGATGTCGAGGAAGGCTTCGATCTCGACCATGGTGCGGATGCGGCTGTCGCGTGCCCCTTGGTGGCGGCTCTTGAACAGCCAGCTGTACACCTCCTGGCGCTCGAAGCGGCTGGCGTTGACCATTTCGGTCAAGGTCGAGCTCGGGTTTTTCAGCAAGTAGCCGAGCAGCCAAAGGTCCAGCGGGTGGACCTTGGCAATGTAGCCCTGGTCGGGCAGGTCGTACTTGCCCGGGCCATAGGCGTCATACATCTCTGACAGGCGGCCGTCGGTCAGCTTGCCGAGGGTAATCTTGTCGCCCTTGAGGTGGGCGCGTACGAAGGCATTGAAGGTTTCCTGCCCTGCTTCGGGGAACAGGTAGCGATGTACCGCCGCCAGCCGTTGCGGGGTCACACGCATGCTGTCCAGGAAGGTGTCCAGGCGCTGTTGCGAGGTCTTGCGCTGGTATTTCTTCCAGAAGCGCATCAGGTAGTTGGTGCCTTCCTTGTCGGCGAAGCGGGCCAGGTATTCCTGGCGGCGAGGGTCGGCGTCGTCCTTGAGCAGCGGCACGCGGTTGTACGGCTGCTGGTAGGTCACATAGCGCACCAGGTCGCGCATCAGGCGAATGAACGGCAGGTTGATCGATTCGCGCAGCGCATCCTTGAGCGTCGGGTTGCGGCTGTTGTCTTCCTTGCGGAAGTTGTTGAACACGTGCATGCCGCCGCCTGTGAAGAAGGCTTCACCGGTATTGGCGGAGTACTTGCGCTCCAGCGCGGCGTCGAGCATGGCGTCCAGGCTCTGGTTCTTGCTGTTCTGCGTCAGCCATTCCAGCGACCACTGGGTGATGCGGTCGAGTTCGGCGACTTCTACCTTCTTCAGCTCGGCAGCGGGTTTGCCGGCGTACTTGTCGTGCAGTTCGGCGATGATCTCCAGGTACGTGGTCAGCACCCGCAACTTGGCGGTGGAGCCGAGTTCCAGCTTGCTGCCTTCGTTGATGTCGAAGGGCTGATTGGTGCTGTCGGTCTGCACCCGTACCCGCGAGCCGTCGGCGGTGCGCTCGAACAGGGTGAAGCTGTAGCTGACCTGGTCGGTGGTCTTGGTGGTGAGCAGGCGTTCGCCGATCAGCCCCATCTGCGCGGCAAACTCCGGGTCGGCAAGGTTTTTCAGGTACTGGCTGACCTGCAACTGCAGGTCGGCCTGCAGGGTACTGGTGGCCGACACATCGAGGCGGTCGAGGTCGTACAGCGGGCGGTTGAGCATGGCGGCCAGGCGGTTGCGCGCCAGGCTGATGCCCTTGTTGGTAACGATCGGCACGATGGTTGGCTGCGCTACCCAGTCGCGGTAGACCGCCTTGCTGGCCAGCGCGGCATCGGCCAGTGGCTGCTCGATCACCTTGTTGGCGGCAAGCACGCGGATGTGCGAATCGGTGAGTTCGGCCAACTCGACCCGGCCCTTGGACAAGTAGTGGGACGGGCGGCGCTGGGCAATCATCAGCGACAGCACCTGGCGCAGGGCAAGGCCGCGTGCAGCCATGCTTTCGGCGTCGGTGGCGGTGGAAGTCAGAGCCTGGTTGACCTGGTCGAAGTCGGCGCCGTACCACACCCGCAGGCCTTCGGCCATGCCATGCACTTCGCCGTGCCCGGGCACGGCCGACAGCGGCACACTGTTGAGGTAGTCGCGCACGATGCGCTGGCGTGCTTCGGTGGTATCCGGGCCGCCCTGGTAGGCACGCACGCTGGCAGAAATCATCTGGCGGATTTTCTCGGCACCCGACACGGTCAGGCCGTCCGGTGAGTGGCGGTACTTTTCCAGCTGGGTCGCCAACGTGCTACCGCCCGCAGACTGACCGGGCAAAGCCAGGTACTTGGCCACCTGGCTGTAGGCGGCCTTGGCAAAGCGGGGCCAGTCCACGGCCGGGTTGTTGCGCGGGTCCTGGGTATCGAGCAGGTCGCGGTTCTCGATGAACAGCAGGCTGTTGACCATCACCGCCGGGATCGCGGCAAAGTCCGGGTACAGGTGCTGTGGGTAGTTGTACTGGTACAGCGTGTCGCCGCGGCAGTCGGTGATCGACAGGCCGGCCTGGATCTTCTCGATATAGGGGGCGAACAGCCCATGATCGACGTAGTTCATCAGCGCGGGTGAGAACTTGACCTGCTCAGTGATCAGGTAGTCGCGCTTGAGCAGGCGTGGCAAGAATTCGCCCAGGGCGCTGTAGCCAAGGCGCCTGTCGAACGGCCCGTCACCGGGGTAGATGATTGCATCACTAGGGCCGGGCTCCAGCGAGTAGGTCAGGGTACCGGCCAGTTTGCTGAACTCGCGTGATTGCAGTTCGGAGGTGCGGAATTCGTCATACGCAGCGAAGCCGATGGCCACCAGCGCCACCAGCAGGATGAGGATGATCAGCCGCCACCATAGCCGACGCTGACGGGGGGACTTCGGTTGTGGCGTCTCGGCCGGAGGTATCTCGGGTGCTTCCGTTCTGCTTGGTTCCGATTGCCACAGTGCGCCCATAGTCTTCAATCCGGCCAGGTGTTTTCGTCTTGCTTGACTGAAGCTTAGACGTTGAGCGGGTCAGGTGAAAATTTTGTAGGAGGTGGAGAAAAGCGGGGTAGGGCTATGCGGCTTTGGTGTGGGTTTCTTGATACGGCGATGTTGCTATGGTGCCGGGGTAGCTTTCAGGGCCGCTGCGCCCGCCAGAAAACTTGCTGATTATTCCTGTATATACAGCGAAAATCCCTGCAACGGTGTTCCTATACTGCTCGGCCCCTTCGCCCTGCCGGGCGCTCTACCCCGGCACACGGGCCGGCCCACGAGGCCAGCCTGGCAAGCCAACGTCACGCCTATCGGCATGACCGTTGCTGCACGAAGGTCAAATCCAATAACAAAATGAGGTTGTATTGCTATGCCAGTCGGCAACCACTCTGCCCATGGCCAGGCCAATGAAGGCGGCCCGCTCAAGCGTGAACTGGGCGAACGGCACATCCGCCTGATGGCGCTGGGCGCCTGTATCGGCGTCGGTCTTTTCCTCGGTTCGGCCAAAGCCATCGAAATGGCCGGCCCTGCCATCATGCTGTCCTACATCATCGGTGGCCTGGCCATCCTGGTGATCATGCGCGCCCTTGGCGAAATGGCCGTGCATAACCCGGTCGCCGGCTCGTTCAGCCGCTATGCCCAGGACTACCTCGGCCCGCTGGCGGGCTTTCTCACCGGCTGGAACTACTGGTTCCTGTGGCTGGTGACCTGCGTTGCCGAAATCACCGCGGTGGCCATCTACATGGGCATCTGGTTCCCCGATGTACCGCGC
This sequence comes from Pseudomonas sp. TSO6, assembly GCF_056098905.1. NCBI lineage: Bacteria > Pseudomonadati > Pseudomonadota > Gammaproteobacteria > Pseudomonadales > Pseudomonadaceae > Pseudomonas > Pseudomonas sp. TSO6. Next base: position 71,375 of record NZ_JBLZWV010000015.1, read on the forward strand.
TGGATCTGGGCCCTGGCGGCCTTGGGCAGCATGGGCGCGGTCAACCTGGTGGCGGTGAAGGCCTTTGGCGAATTCGAGTTCTGGTTCGCTCTGATCAAGATCGTCACCATCATCGCCATGGTCCTTGGCGGCATCGGCGTCATTGCCTTCGGCTTCGGCAATGACGGTGTGGCGTTGGGTATCTCCAACCTGTGGAGCAACGGCGGTTTCATGCCCAATGGCGTGACCGGCGTGCTGATGTCGCTGCAGATGGTGATGTTCGCCTACCTGGGTGTGGAAATGATCGGCCTCACCGCCGGCGAAGCACGCAACCCGCAAAAGACCATCCCGCAGGCCATCGGCTCGGTGTTCTGGCGCATCCTGCTGTTCTACGTTGGTGCGTTGTTCGTGATCCTGTCGATCTACCCGTGGAACGAAATCGGCAGCCAGGGCAGCCCGTTCGTCATGACCTTCGAGCGCCTCGGCATCAAGACCGCCGCCGGCATCATCAACTTCGTGGTCATCACCGCGGCGCTGTCTTCGTGCAACGGCGGCATTTTCAGCACCGGGCGCATGCTCTACAGCCTGGCGCAGAACGGCCAGGCCCCGGCGGCCTTCGCCTGCACCTCGAAAAACGGCGTACCGCGCAATGCGCTGCTGCTGTCGATTGGCGCGCTGCTGCTGGGCGTGCTGGCCAACTACCTGGTGCCGGAAAAGGTGTTTGTGTGGGTCACGTCGATTGCCACCTTCGGTGCGATCTGGACCTGGGTGATGATCCTGCTGGCGCAGCTCAAGTTCCGCGCCGGCCTGACTACCGCCGAGCGCAAGGCGCTGAAGTACCGCATGTGGTTGTGGCCGCTGAGCTCATACCTGGCGCTGGGTTTCCTGGTGCTGGTGGTTGGCTTGATGGCGTACTTCGAGGATACCCGTGTGGCCCTGTACATTGGCCCGGCGTTCCTGGTGCTGCTGACGGTGCTGTACTACGCGTTTCGTCTGGCGCCGAAAGACGTGCAAGGTGTAGCCAGTACTGCTTCCTGATCTGAAACCTCTGGGGCCGCTTTGCGGCCCCAGGGCTCTATCAGGCCGCCACTTCGCTGTGCGGCTCAAAGCTGTCGGCCCGGGCGAGCTGCCACATGCGCGAATAGAATTGCCCATCCACCTCGCCGGTCAGCAACTCCCCCGGCTTCAAGAACACATGCATCTGCGAGAACAGCTTGATCTCGGTGGCCGAGACGCGCCGCACCAGGTGCTTGGCCTCCAGCTGCGCCGGGTGCTCCAGGCCCGCCGCCGCGAGCATTTCGGCCAGGGCACGCAAGGTGTTGTGGTGGAAGTTCAGCACCCGTTGGGCCTTGTCCGGCACCACCAGGGCGCGCTGGCGCAGCGGGTCTTGCGTGGCCACGCCAGTCGGGCACTTGTTGGTGTGGCAGCTTTGCGACTGGATGCAGCCAATGGCGAACATGAAGCCGCGCGCCGAGTTGGCCCAGTCGGCACCGATGGCCAGCACGCTGGCGATGTCGAAGGCGCTGACGATCTTGCCGCTGGCCCCTAGCTTGATCTTGTCACGCAGGTTCAGGCCAACCAGCGTGTTGTGCACAAACAGCAGGCCTTCGCGCAGCGGTACGCCGATATGGTCGGTGAACTCCACCGGTGCGGCGCCGGTACCGCCTTCCTTGCCATCGACGACGATAAAGTCCGGCAGGATGCCGGTTTCCAGCATGGCCTTGGCGATGCCCATGAACTCCCACGGGTGGCCCAGGCAGAATTTGAAGCCGACCGGTTTGCCGCCGGACAGCTCACGCAGCTGGGCAATGAACTGCATCATCTCGATTGGCGTGGAGAAAGCGCTGTGGCGCGACGGTGAAATGCAGTCTTCGCCCATCAGCACGCCGCGCGTTTCGGCGATTTCCTGGGTGACCTTGTGTTTGGGCAGGATGCCGCCGTGGCCAGGCTTGGCGCCCTGGCTCATCTTGATTTCGATCATGCGCACCTGCGGGCTGCGCGCCTGGGCGGCGAAACGTTCGGGGTCGAAGCGCCCGTCCGGCGTGCGGCAACCGAAGTAGCCGCTGCCCAGCTCCCAGACCAGGTCGCCACCATGCTCGCGGTGATAGGGGCTGATGCTGCCTTCGCCGGTGTCATGGTGGAAGTTGCCCAGCTTGGCGCCCTGGTTGAGGGCGCGGATGGCATTGGCGCTGAGCGAGCCGAAGCTCATGGCCGAAATGTTGAAGATCGAGGCCGAGTATGGCTGGCTGCACTGCGGCCCGCCGACAATGATGCGGAAGCTGGCCGGGTCGGCCAGCGGCGCCGGGCGCATGGAATGGCCGATGAACTCGAAGCCGGACTCGTACACGTCGATCAGGGTGCCGAACGGTTTGTCCGAGGCTTCGTTCTTCGCCCGGGCATACACCAGCGAACGCTGGGCGCGGGAGAATGGCAGGGCGTCGCTGTCGGACTCCAGCAGGTACTGGCGGATTTCCGGGCGAATGGCCTCGACCAGATAGCGGATATTGCCCAGGATCGGGTAGTTGCGACGTACGGCATGGCGTTGCTGCAGCAGGTCGAACAGGCCGATCAGGCTGAGGAGGCCCGTGGTCAGGGTGAACGGCCACAACCATTCGTGGTGGATGAAGGGCAGGCTCGCCAAGGTGAACAGCACACAGGCTGCGAAGAAGGCATAGCGACTGAGTAGTGACAGGCTCATACAGGGTCCTTGCGATGGCGCGGTCAGGCTCAGGGCCTGGGGGCAAACCCCGACCATAGCCAAGTTGCAGGGCCCTGCAAATTAAAATCGGGGTAGCGAAAATCATTCTCGCCAAGTTATGTACTGGCTGTACCGGCCCTATCGCCGGCAAGCCAGCTCCTACAGGTCATCACCACCGTCAAGCGAAGTGACATCTCTGTGGGAGCTGGCTTGCCGGCGATAGGGCCGGTAAACCCAATAATGCTCAGTGCTTGTCACGCAGCAGTTTCTGCCGCCAGATTTCCTGCTCTTGTGCGGGCGCCTCGACCAGATACGTGTAACGCCCGGCCACCCGTACCGCCACCGGTACCCCGTCGCGATACAACAAGCGGTTCCCACTCACCGCTGGCACTTTCGCCCCGGGCAGCAACGCGCCGATCAGGTTCAGCGGGTCACTGGCACTCACTACCAGCAATGTCCCGTCCGGGTCGCGGCGGCGGACCTGGCGCAGCAACCCCACCGCCTCCGGCAAGGCGAACTGTTCACCCGCCAGCCCGGCAATGAAGCGCCCGCCACGGATCTCGCCACGCGCCTCCAGCCGGTGATAGCAGCGCAGCAGTTCACGCCAGGGCGGCAGCACATCACTCTCGCGCTCAAGCAGCCGCCAGCAGATCACCCCATAGCGGCGCAGCAGGGTGCGAGCGACGTCCTCCAGGCGCTGGTCGTGATCCGGCGGCGTATCGCTGCGACGCAGCAGTGCCCAGCGCCCGGCATGCACCATGCTGCTGGAAAGCGGCGGGTGACCTCGGCGGCTATTACGTGAACTGCGCTTGGCCGCAGGCGTGATCAGGCTGCGCAAGCCGGTGAAACTGTCAGCGCCGACCAGGCCCGAGCCCACCAGTTCCTGCAGCGCGGTTTCCAGTTCGCTGGGCAGCAGGTGCGCCTCCTGCGCCAGTTCATCAAAGAACAGCGCCCCCTGGGTTTTCAGCGCTTCGTACACACGTTGCGCACGCAGGCCAAGGGCATCCACCGTTGGTGCGGGCGCCAGGCTGCGCCATGTGTTCAGCTGGTCGCGCGGCAGCAGCACCACTGGGGTACTCGATAGGGTGCTGCTCGCCACCGTTGCCGCCAGCCGGCTCCAGGCGAACTGGCCGCTGCGGCAGGCATCGTCCAGCCAGTGCGGGCTGTAGTCTTTGATGCGCGAAGGCAGCAGTTCCGCCTCCCACGCCCCGGCGGCGCTGGGGAACCCCTGCAACTGACCCAGTACTTCGGCCACCGCCTGCGGGCCACGCAGGCGCTCGTCGGGCGCCAGGCGCTGCCAGTCGAATAGAAAGCGCATGAAGTCCTGCAGGCTGACCGGTTCGATCTCGCGGCGCAGGCGCTTGACCGTGTAGCGGTGAATGCGCGCCAGCAAATGGCGTTCGCACCATTGCAGGTCGGTGGCACCAGGGCTGAAGTGCCCGCGCAGCACATAGCCTTCGGCTTCCAGGCGGGCCAGCGCCTGTTCGATTGCTTGCAACGGCTTGCCAAGCGGTGCCGCAATCTGCGTCGCGGTCCTGGGGCCATGGCCACTCAGGCGGGCACGTAACAGTTCACTCAGGGCAAGGTCCGGGTCGATGGCCTGATCAAACCCTGGCAACACCTGCAACGCAGGCTCCAGTAGAGCATCCGAATACAGCACCCTCAGCAGGCCCAGTCGCTCACGCGCCAACCACAGTTTCTCGTCCGCCAGGCGCAAGGCCCGACCGTTCTTGGCCAGTTGCCTGAGCAGCAGGTCCCAGCTGGCATTGCCTTGCACTTCAGCTTGGCTGATCGCGCCCAGGCCCATCAGCGCTTCGTGCATTTCGTCGGCATTGCCCGGTTGCGGCCAGGCTTCGGCCGCGACGGCGGCAATGGCATCAGCGTCCAGGGCGCCCAGGTCGTCGCCACTGCGCACCTCGCTCCAGCGTCGGTTGAGCACAGCCTGGGTGCGCCGTTCTTCCAGCGGGGCATCGTCCAGAAAAGCGTACGGCCTGGCGTTGAGAATGGCCGACGCCAGTGGCGAAGGGGCGGGCAGGTCGCGGCACAGCAGGCGTACCGCCCCGCTTTCCATGCGTCGCAACAGGGCCAGCCAACCTTCACTGTCCATCGCCTCGTGCAGGCAGTCGTCGAGTGTTTGTTCGACCAACGGGTGATCGGGTATCTGCCGCTCGCCGGCGATGTTCTCCAGGCAGGCGATCTGGTCTGGGAACACGGCGGCCACCAGGTCTTCGCTCTTCATGCGCTGGATCTGCGGCGCTACCTTGCGCCCGCCCACGAAGCGTGGCAGCGCCATGGCCACGCCAGCGTTCCAGCGCCAGCGCACGCCAAACAGCGGTGCATCCAGCAGGGCCTGGACGAGGATCGGCTCGGCGCTGCGGCTGTTCAGGTAACCCCACACCTCGTCCAGCTCGAAGCTGTGGCTGGTCGACAGTGAAAGTACGATGGCATCTTCGCTGGCGGCAGCCTGCAGCTCGAAGTTGAAGGTGCGGCAGAAGCGCTTGCGCAAGGCCAGGCCCCACGCGCGGTTGATGCGGCTGCCGTAGGGTGAATGGATGATCAGTTGGGTCCCGCCCGACTCATCGAAAAAGCGCTCCATCACCAGCGTGTCCTGCGAAGGGAGGGCGCCAAGTACCTCGCGGGTGCGGGCCAGATAGTCGAGCAACTGGCTGGCGCTGTCTTCGCCCAGCTCAAAGGTAGCCTGCACCCAGGCCAGTACTTTCAGCATGTCGCCGTCAGCTCGATCCAGTTGCTGGTCGATTCGCGCCTGCAGCCGGGCTACGGCGGCAGACAGCTCATCACTGCGCCCCGGCGCTTCACCCAGCCAGAACGGAATGGTCGGCGGCAGGCCATGGGCATCTTCCACCCTTACGCGGCCTGGCTCGACGCGCAGGATGCGATAAGAGGCGTTGCCCAGCTGGAAGATATCGCCGGCAATGCTCTCCACGGCAAAGTCTTCATTGACGCTGCCGATGTTCAGCGCCTGCGGTTCCAGCAGCACGGTGTAGTCGGCGTTGTCAGGGATGGTGCCGCCGCTGGTCAGCGCCGTCAGTTGGCTGCCGCGACGGCCGCGCAATGTGCCGCTGACCGCATCGCGGTGCAAATAGGCGCTGCGGATGCCCTGGCGGCCGTTATAGCCCTCGGCGAGCATGGTGAGCAGCGCCTGGTAGTGGCGCTGGTCGAGCTCGGCGTAGGGGGTGGCCTGGCGCAGGCAGTCGAACAGGGCTTGTTCGTGCCAGTCCTGGTTGCTGGCTTCGGCGACAATCTGCTGGGCCAGTACGTCCAGCGGTGCCCGGGGTATGTGCAGCTCGTCCAGTTCGCCTTGGCGCACGCAGTCCAGCAGGGCCACGCATTCGATCAGGTCATCGCGTGAGGTGGGGAACAGGCGCCCCTTGGGCACACCGTCAACCTGGTGGCCGGCGCGGCCAACCCGTTGCAGGAAGGCGGCAATCGAACCCGGTGAGGCGATCTGGCACACCAGGTCGATATCGCCGATATCAATGCCCAGCTCCAGCGAAGCGGTGGCTACCAGCACCTGCAAATGGCCGCTCTTGAGCCGCTGCTCTGCATTCAGGCGCAACTCCTTGGACAGGCTGCCATGGTGCGCGGCGACCGCCTCCTTGGCCAGCCGGTCGCTGAGGTGACGGGTGATGCGCTCGGCAAGGCGCCGGGTGTTGACGAATACCAGCGTGGTGCGGTGTTCGCGCGCCAGGGTGGCCAGGCGGTCGTAGACCAGGCCCCAGACATCGTTGGCCATCACCGCGCCCAGTGGCACCGGCGGCACTTCGATAGCCAGATCGCGTTGGCGGGCATGGCCTACATCGACGATGGCGCAGGGGCGCCCGCTACCGGCCAGAAACTCAGCCACCCGCTCGACCGGGCGTTGTGTGGCGGACAGCCCGATGCGCCGCAGTGGCCGTTTGCACAAGGCTTGCAGGCGTTCCAGGGTCAGCGCCAGATGGGCGCCCCGCTTGTTGCCGGCCAGGGCGTGGATTTCGTCGACGATTACCGTATGCACAGTACCCAGGCCTTCACGGCCTGAAGCAGAGCCCATCAACACGTACAGCGATTCTGGGGTTGTCACCAGAATGTGTGGGGCCAGCTTGCGCATGGCGGCACGTTCCTTTTGTGGCGTGTCGCCCGTGCGTACGGCCGTGGTGATGCGTGGGGCTTTCAGGCCCCGGTCTGCGAGGGCCTGGCTGATGCCTTCGAGCGGGGCTTGCAGGTTGAGGCGGATGTCGTTGGACAGGGCCTTCAGCGGCGAAACGTAGATCACCTGGGTTTGCGCGGGCAGTTCGCCTTGGTGCTCCAGGCCTTCACGAAACAGTTCGTCGAGCACCGCCAGGAAAGCACTGAGGGTTTTGCCCGAGCCCGTCGGCGCGGCGAGCAGCATCGACTGGCCGGCGTGGATCAGCGGCCAGGCTTGTGCCTGGGCTTCAGTGACCGTGGCGAAATGGCGACGGAACCAGGTGCGCACGGCAGGGTGGAACAGCTCGAGCACCGGGTGGTGTTTGGCGGGCAGGTTCATGTGTTGGTTATGGAGGGTATGCCGCGGGTTGGCAAGGGGCCGTTCGTCGCGGATGCTATGTTGCCTGCGCCGGCGATAGGGCCAGCGCAGGCGATATCTTTTTTGATTTCTTGAGTGAGCTGATCCATGCCGAACATAATCCGCATCGCCGCCGCCCTGCTGATCGACCCCCAAGGCCGCACCCTGCTGGTGCGCAAGCGCGGCACCGGCGCTTTCATGCAGCCAGGCGGCAAGATCGATGCCGGTGAAACGCCGGTGCAGGCACTGGTGCGCGAGTTGCACGAGGAGCTGGGCTTGCACATCGACCCGGCCCAGGCCGTGCACCTGGGCCAGTTCAGTGCCCCAGCCGCCAACGAGCCAGGCTTCGAAGTGCAGGCCGAACTGTTCCGTGTCGACAGCGCCGCAGCCGTGGTCCCGGCTGCGGAGATCGAAGAGGTTGTCTGGCTGGCCGCTGACCAAGCGCCCGCCATGCAACTGGCGCCGCTGACCCGCGACCTGATCCTGCCGCTGTACCGCCAGGCACTCAACGCACCGCGCTGACCCCATCGAGGGTGGCGAACGAGGTGTCTTTGGCGGTCAGCAAAAAGTCGCGCATGTATGGCGCATCGAGCATGTCGGTGCGCACGGCGGCATAAAGGGTGGCGAACAGGCCTTTCTCACCCAGGCGTTTGCCCTTCACATAGCCGCGCGAGCTGTACTCGTGCAGTGCCCAGTGCGGCATGCCGCATACCCCGCGGCCGCTGGCCACCAGCTGCATCATCATTACCGTCAGCTCCGAGGTGCGTACGGCGGCCGGCTCGATGTCGGCCGGCTCCAGGAAGCGGGTGAAGATGTCCAGGCGGTCGCGCTCCACCGGGTAGGTGATCAGCGTCTGGTCGAGCAGGTCTTGCGGCACCATGTAAGGCTTGCTGGCCAGCGGGTGCTGGTTGGCCACCGCCAGCATTGCCTCGTAGGTGAACAGCGGCACGTACGTGATGCCTGCCAGGTCCACCGGGTCGGAGGTCACCACCAGGTCCAGGTCACCGCGGGCCAGTGCTGGCAGGGGGGCGAAGGCAAAGCCGGAGGCCAGGTCCAGCTCCACTTCCGGCCAGGCATCGCGGAACTGGTCGATGGTCGGCATCAGCCACTGGAAGCAGCTGTGGCATTCGATGGCCATGTGCAGGCGCCCGGCAGTGCCACCGGCCAGGCGTGCGATGTCACGCTCGGCGCCGCGCAGCAGTGGCAGGGTGGCATCGGCCAGTTGCAGCAGGCGCAGCCCGGCGCTGGTGAAGCGGATCGGCTTGGTCTTGCGCACGAAAATGGGCAGGCCCAGGCGCTCTTCAAGCTCCTTGAACTGGTGCGACAGCGCCGACTGGGTCAGGTGCAGGCGCTCGGCGGCCTCCACCAGGCTGTCGGCTTCGCGCAGGGCATGAAGGGTTTTCAGGTGACGGATCTCCAGCACTGCTGACTCCGGGGTGTAGGTTTGAAGAAACAGGGAATGAGTTGAGTTTCTCTCATGTTGGCGCGGCTGTCGACTGGGCGTTCGGCCGCACCGCCTGGCGGGAGTCATGAAACTGTCACCGAACTGTGGCAGCGCGCTCGAACAGAATTCATCAGACTCGCGCTCTACTGGGGATCTGCATTCTGGTGTTTCTTCCATGCGGGCTTTTTGGCTTTTTCTTTTTTTGATATTCAGCGTACCTGCGAGTTTCGCCGAACAGCGTTGTGACGCCCAGGTGCCGGTGCAGCGTGCCGAACTGGGTGCGGTCAGCCTGGTGTACCAGAGCGTCGGGGCGCCTGGTGACCCGGCCTTGCTGCTGGTCATGGGCCTGGGCGGGCAACTGATCCATTGGCCGGACGATGTGGTCGAGGCCTTGTGCCGCCAGGGCTTTCGGGTGATCCGTTATGACAACCGCGATGTTGGTCTGTCGCGCTGGAACCAGATGCCACCGTCGGCCCACCTGACGGTCGAGCTGTTACGCTACAAACTGGGCCTGCCGGTGGCAGCGCCCTACACGCTGACGGACATGGCCGATGACGGCTTGCACCTGATGGACGCGCTGGGCGTGCGCCAGTTTCATGTACTGGGCGTGAGCATGGGCGGCATGATCGCCCAGCATCTGGCGGCCATGGCACCCGAGCGCGTGCGCAGCCTGACGTTGGTCATGTCCAGTTCAGGGGCGGCTGGGCTGCCGGCGCCGGATCCGGCATTGGTGCAGTTGCTGGCCCGGCGCAGCGCGCCAAACCGCGAAGTGGCCATCGAGCAGCAGGCCGACCTGCTGGCGGCCCTGGGCAGCCCCGAGGTGCGGGACGACCGCAGTGTGTTGCTGCACCAGGCGGCAGTCGCCTACGACCGGGCGTTCAACCCTGATGGGGCCAAGCGCCAGATCATGGCGATACTGGCCGAGCCGAGCCGTGTCGAGCTTTTGAACCAGCTTCGTGTGCCGACCCTGGTGGTGCATGGCACCGCCGACCCGTTGTTGCCGGTTATGCACGGCGTGCACCTGGCGGCGCACATTCAAGGCAGCCAGCTGCAGCTGATACCGGGGCTGGCGCACCGCTTTCAGGAGCCGTTCAAGGCGCCGCTGTTGGGGGCCGTGTTGCCTTATTTGCAGGCGCACAGGCAAGAGGTCAAGCACATCGCAGGGCTGTAATCAGAAGGCTGGCGCGGTTCATTGTGGGAGCGGCCTTGCGTCGCGAAAGGGGCGCGTAGCGGCCCCAGGAATCAAGCCACCCTGCAAAAATGCCGGGGCCGCTTTGCGGCCCTTTCGCGACGCAAGGCCGCTCCCACAGGGTTAGCGCGAATTTTGATCAGTGCATCCGCACCCACAAGGTCACCAGCACGGTCGCGGCTATCAGCCACGCTACCGTGGCCAGCGCCATCGACGCCTCCAGGCGCAGGCGGTCGACCAGCACGTACAGGGTCGCCAGGTACACGAAATACGGAATGATCAACCACATGCCGAACAGGATGGTGGTCTTCAGGTCGGCAATGCTGCGCCCCTTGCCAACGATGTAGTGGGCAATCAGGGCAAAGGTGGGAAACAGCGGCACCAGCCCGGCGATGTAGTAGTTGCGCGTCTTCGACAGCACCGCCAGCAGCAGCACCACGCCAGCGCCCAAGGCAGCTTTGAATACCAGATCCACGTTTTCTTTCCAGTTCAGGTTGAGGTCAGCCGAGGCCGTACTTTTTCACTTTGTCGAACAGCGTGGTCTTGGCCATGCCCAGCTCCTGGCTGGCCTGGCTCAGGTTGCCGCCCGTGCGCTGCAGGGCATCGCTGAGCAGGTTGCGCTCGAACGCCTCCACCGCTTCGGCAAAGCCCAGGCCCTGGCTGGTGCCGCCGCTGGGGCCTTTCTTGAAGGCTGGCAGGCCAAGGGCATGGCGTTCGGCCACGTTGCGCAACTCGCGCACGTTGCCCGGCCAGTCGTGGGCCATCAGGCGTGAGAGGATCTGGCTGTCCAGCGCCGGTGCTTCACGGTCGAAGCGCAGTGCGGACTGCTGGAGGAAGTGCTCGAACAGCTGCGTGATGTCTTCACGGCGCTCGCGCAGGGGTGGCAGCTCCAGGGTCACCACGTTCAGGCGGTAGTACAGGTCGCTGCGGAACTGGCCGCTCTGGCCCATGCTGTCGAGGTCGGCCTTGGTCGCGGCGATTACCCGGCAGTCCACCGGGATGCTCTGGTTCGAACCTAGCCTCTCCAGCGTGCGTTCCTGCAGTACGCGCAGCAGCTTGATCTGCAGGTTGATCGGCATGCTCTCCACTTCATCGAGGAACAGCGTGCCACCGTTGGCGTGTTCGATCTTGCCGATACGGCGTTTGCCGGCGCCGGTGAAGGCGTTGGCCTCGTGGCCGAAAATTTCGCTTTCGAACAGGTTCTCCGGCAGGCCGCCACAGTTCAGCGCCACAAAGGGCTGGCCCTGGCGCCGGCTGAAATCGTGCAGGCAGCGGGCGACCAGTTCCTTGCCGGTGCCGGTCTCGCCCTCGATCAGCACGTTGGCCGACGTATCGGCGACGTTGGCAATCAGTTCGCGCAAGTGTTCCATGGCCGACGAACGCCCGATGATGCGCCCCTCCAGGCTGCTCTGCTCGGCCAGTTGGCGGCGCAGGGCCACCACTTCGCGCGACAGCCCGCGATGTTCGAGGGCGCGGCGCACCACGTCGACCAGGCGTTCGGGGGAGAACGGTTTTTCCATGAAGTCGTAGGCGCCGTTGCGCATGGCGCCGACCGCCATGTCGATATCACCGTGGCCGGTGATCAACACCACCGGCAGGCTGCGGTCACGGGCCTTCAGGCGGTTGAGCAGCTCCAGGCCATCGATGCCCGGCAGGCGGATATCGCTGACGACGATGCCGGCGAAATCGTCGCCGATGCGTTCCAGCGCTTGTTCGGCGCTGCCCACGCCTTCACAGGCGATATCCTCCAGGGCCAGGGCCTGCTGGCAGCCGAGCAGCACATGCGGGTCGTCTTCGACGATCAGGACGGTAAGAGGCGCTTGGTTCATGGGTGCTCTGCCGATTCGCTAGGGGGGGAGACCAGGGGCAGGGCCAGGACGAAGGCCGTGCCGCCGGTGACGGGGTGCTCGACGTTGAGGCTGCCCTTGGCGGCGGCGGCAAGGCTCGCCGACAGGGTCAGGCCCAGGCCCAGGCCATGTTCGCCCGGTTTGGTGGTGAAGAACGGTTCGAACAGGTGCTTGCGCGCCTCGGCGTCGATGCCGTGGCCATTGTCGCGCACCTGCAGGCGGTACTTGTCGCCTTGCAGCTCGCCTTCCAGCCACAGTTCGGGCAACGGTTGCGCGGCCATGGCATCGAGGGCGTTGCCGATCAGGTTGACCAGGATCTGTTCCAGGCGGGTTTGGTCGATGGCCAGTTGCTGGTCCTCGAACTGGTGGTGCAACTGCAAATGGCAGGCGCTGATGCGGTTGGCCAGCACCTGCAAGGTAGCTTCAACCGCCTTGGCCAGCGAGGCCTGGCCGCTGTCGTCACCACGCCGGGCGAACGAGCGCAGGCTGGCGGTGATACGCCCCATGCGGTCGATCAGGTCGTTCATGGTGCGCAGGTTGGTGCTGGCGGTTTCCAGTGCCCCGCGTTCGAGGAAGCGCACGGTGTTGCCAGACAACGTGCGCAGCGCGGCCAGCGGCTGGTTCAGCTCATGGGCAATGCTGGTGGACATCTGCCCGATGGCGGCCAGCTTGCCAGCCTGCACCAGCTCATCCTGGGCGTGGCGCAAGGTTTGCTCGGCATGTCGGCGCTCGCGAATCTGGCCTTTCAGGCGTTCGTTGCTGGCGCGCAGGTCTGCCGTGCGTTCGGCAATGCGCCGTTCCAGCTGGCTGTTGGCTTCCTCGAGGGCCTCGCGGGCCGCCAAGCGGGTGGCGATGACCTTGCGTCGCTCGTTCCAGGCAATGCCGAGGATTGCCAGCAAGGCAAATGCCACGCCCACCAGGATGCCCTGCACCATGGATTCGCGGCGCAGGTCCTGCAGCGGGGTCAGCAGGGTAAAGTGCCAAGGCGTGTCGGCCAGGCGCCGGGTCTGGGCCAAGTAGGCGACTTCGTGCGGCTTGCCCTGGGCAGTCTCGCTGTTGGCCGGGAAGGTCAGTTTTTCCACGCCATCGGCCAGGGTTTCCCGGGCCAGTGGCTGCAGTTCGTTGAGCGGCCACCAGTAGTATTGCAGGCTGCGCGCCAGGCGCTCCTTGATTTGCGGGGTCAGCGGCCGCACCGATTTCAGGCGCCGGGCCGGGTCACTGGAAAGGATGATGATGCCGTTTTCGTCGCTGACGAACGCCTCCAGGCGGGCACGCTGCCAGCGCTCTTCGAGGGTGTCCAGGCGCACCTTGATCACTGCCACGCCAATGATCTTGCCGTGCTCTTCAAGCCCATGGGCCAGGTAATAGCCGGCCTCGCCCGTGGTGCTGCCGATGCCGTAGAAACGCCCGGGCTCGCCGCGCACGGCGGTCTGGAAGTAGGCGCGGAACGACAGGTCTTCACCGAGGAACGAGTCGGCGTCGCGCCAGTTGCTGGTGGCCTGTACCCGGCCATTGGTATCGAGGACGAAAATGGCGCGGCTGCGGCTGCGCCTGTTCAGGCCTTCGAGGTATTCGTTGACCGCCTGGCGGGAGCCGCCGTCCGGGTCGGTGAGCAGGTGCGAGACGCTGTCTTCCAGCTCCAGCAGGCTCGGCAGGTAGGTGTATTTGCTGATTTCGCTTTCGACCGTGCGCGCATGCAGCTCCAGCTGGCGTTCGCCGTTTTCGCTGAGGGTGCGGATGCCGTTGCTCTCGCTGATCAGGTAGCCAGCCAGCCCTAAGCCGACCATCAGCAGGATGATCAGTGGCGGTAACAGCAATTGGCGGATCAGACGGGATTTCACGGCAGGCTTGGCAGGGCGAAGTAGCGAGGGGTCGCATTTCATCACAGTGGCCTTGTCACCACCAGCATCCGCTGCCCGGTGGGTCCCGTGGCAGCGGATGCTGTGGCCGGATCAGTGCTGCAGGATCTTGCTGAGGAAGTGCTGGGTGCGCTGGTCGCGGGCACTCTGATCGCCGAAGAACTCTTCCTTGGTGCAGTCTTCGATGATGCTGCCCTTGTCCATGAAGATGACCCGGTTGGCGACCTTGCGGGCAAAGCCCATTTCGTGGGTCACGCACATCATGGTCATGCCTTCGTGGGCCAGTTGCACCATTACGTCCAGCACCTCGCTGACCATCTCCGGGTCCAGTGCCGAGGTGGGTTCGTCGAATAGCATGACGATCGGGTCCATTGACAGCGCACGGGCGATGGCCACTCGCTGCTGCTGGCCGCCGGAAAGTTGGCCAGGGTGCTTGTGCGCATGCGCTGACAAGCCCACCCGCTCAAGCAGGGCGAGGCCCTTCTTGGTGGCTTCTTCCTTGCTCCGGCCCAGTACCTTGATCTGCGCGATGGTCAGGTTCTCGGTGATGGTCAGGTGCGGGAAGAGTTCGAAGTGCTGGAACACCATACCCACCCGCGAACGCAGCTTTGGCAGGTTGGTTTTCGGGTCGGAGATCGACGTGCCGTCGACCACGATGTCGCCCTTCTGGAACGGCTCCAGCGCGTTGACACACTTGATCAGGGTGGACTTGCCCGAGCCCGAAGGGCCGCAGACTACCACCACCTCACCTTTCTTGACCTCGGTGTTGCAATCGGTCAGTACCTGGAAGTCGCCGTACCACTTGTTGACGTTCTTGATGGAAATCATACGGTGATCCTTTTTTGCAGGCGCTTGACCAGCCACGAAGCGGAGAAGCTGATGATGAAGTAGACGACGCCGGCGAAGATCAGGAACTCATGGGAGCGCCCGATGATATCGCCGTTGGAACGTGCCGAGTTGAGGAAGTCCACCAGACCCACGGTGTACACCAGCGAGGTATCCTGGAACAGGATGATGCTCTGCTGCAGCAGCAGCGGGGTCATCTTGCGGAAGGCCTGGGGCAGGATGATCAGGCGCATGGTTTGCGCGTAGTTCATGCCCAGCGCCTGCGCGGCGCCCATCTGGCCTTTGGAAATCGACTGCACGCCGGCACGCACGATTTCGCAGAAGTACGCGGCCTCGAACATCATGAAGGCCACCACGCAAGAGGTGAACGCACCCACTGGCGTGTCTTCGCCGGTAATCCAGCGCAGTACGAACGGCACCGCCAGGTAGAACCAGGTAATTACAAGCAGCAGCGGGATCGAGCGGAAGTAGTTGACGTAGGCACCTGCCACACGTGACAGCAGCTTGCTCGACGACAGGCGCATCAGGGCCAGGATGGTGCCCAGTGCAATACCACCGACAACGCCCATGACCATCAGCTGCAGGGTCATGACCATGCCTTCCCACAGGGCAGGCAGGGCCGGGATGATTTCGCTGAAATCCATGTCCATTTACTTGCCCCCCACGGAAATCAGGCCAGGCACGGCGACTTTCTTCTCGACCATGCGCATCAGCAGCATCAGGCCCATGTTCAGGGTGAAGTAGATCAGCGTGGCCAGGGTGAACGCCTCGAACAGGTTGGCGGAGAACTCGGCGGTCTGCTTGGTCTGCGCCAGCAGCTCCATCAGGCCGATCAGCGACGCCACCGAGGAGTTCTTGAAGACGTTTAGGAACTCGGAGGTGAGCGGCGGAATGATGATCCGGTAAGCCTGCGGCAGCAGCACGTTGTTATAGATTTGCGGGAGGCTGAAGCCCATGGCGCGGGCAGCGGCTTCCTGGCCCTTGGGCAGCGCCTGGATACCGGTACGCACCTGTTCGCAGACGCGGGCGGCGGTGAACAGGCCCAGGCATACGACAACGCTGATCAGCGCCGAGGTGGTCGGGTTGAGGTCCTGCTTGAACCATTCCTGCAAGCCTTCCGGCAGCAGGTCCGGTACCAGGAAGTACCAGATGAAAAGCTGCACCAGCAGCGGCACGTTGCGGAACAGTTCCACGTAGGCGGTAGCGATGCCCGATACCAGGCGGTTCGGCACGGTACGCATGACACCGAGGAGTGACCCCAGCAGCAGCGCAATGATCCAGGCGGTGATGGCGATGGCGATGGTCCAGCCCAGGCCGGTGATGTACCAGTCCAGATAGGTTTCGCTGCCCACGCCGGTGGACTTGAAGAACACGCCCCAGTCCCAGTTGTAATTCATCGGGATTTCCCCTCAGACGGTTGTTTCACGGGCACCTTCGAGCATCCGGGGGCGCTTGGCGCCCTCGGATGAAAGGTTAGACACTAATGAGTGGCCTGCAGAATTGATTCGTGCTGTTGAGCACCAGGCCACTATCTGAGGATCAGGACTTCTTCTCGTCCGCAGCCTTGTCGGTCGGCTCGGCGATCAGCTTTTTCAGCTCGTCGCTCATCGGGAACTGCAGGTTCAGGCCTTTTGGCGGGATCGGCTGATTGAACCACTTGTCGTAGCTCTTGTTGACTTCGCCCGACTTGAAGTAGCCCACGATGGCGTCGTCGACCGCTTTCTTGAACGCAGCATCTTCCTTGCGCACCATGCAGCCGTAGATTTCGTACGATTGCGGGGTACCGGTGATGACCCAGTCGGATGGCTTGCGCGCCTTGGCCATTTCACCGGCCAGCAGCGCGTCGTCCATCATGAAGGCCACTGCGCGGCCGCTTTCGAGCATGTTGAAGGCTTCACCGTGGTCCTTGGCGGAAATCACGTTCATCTTCATCTGCTTGTCGGCGTTCATCGCCTTGAGGATGCGCTCGGAGGTGGTACCGGCGGTGGTCACCACGTTCTTGCCGGCCAGGTCCGGGAAGTCTTTGTATGCAGGCGCACCGTCCTTGACCTTGGTCAACAGGCGGGTACCGACTTCGAAGATGCCGACCGAGAAACCGACTTGCTGCTGGCGCTCGACGTTGTTGGTGGTGGAGCCGCACTCAAGGTCGACGGTGCCGTTCTGCACCAGCGGGATGCGGGTCTGGGAGGTGACGAGGTTGTACCTGACCTTGATGTCGGTGCCCAGTTGCTTCTTCAGGGCGTCGACCACGGCCAGCTGGATGTCGTGGGAGTAGCCCACGGGTTCCGGCTTGCCTGCCAAGTAGGAAAACGGAATGGAGGAGTCGCGGTGGCCCAGGGTGATGGTGCCCGAATCCTTGATCTTCTTCAGGGTGCCGGTCAGCTCTTCGGCCATGGCGGGCGAAGCAATGACTGCAGCCGCGATGGCGGCGCCCAGCAATTGACGAACGATACGCATCAAATTTTCCTCGACGTGTTTGTTTTTTTTATGGAGCCGTTGGCGGACTCTTTCGTTCAACGAATACAGCATGAAGCGGTGTGCATTCGGCTTCCAAGTGTAGAGCATGACTCGTGCCAAGCTCTGCCAATGATCATAACCCCCCGCAAAGCCTGGGCATGAACCCTATATGAAGGTTTTTGAGATTTGATACGTGGTCGGAACACCGAATGCGTGGGTTTCTTTTGTTCGGCAATCCGAATGAGGTCTGCCCGGTAGCCCTGTGCGTCAGCTTTAAGTAACACCTCGGCATGAACGGCAAATGTTGAGCTTGCTGCCTTATCATCAGGAGCTCATATCGTGTCCGTCATTCCCATCCCTTCCGATTCCGTCGATGCCTTCATTGCCCGCCAGCTTGCAGATTGGTTGAAAGGCGCCAATGTCGACCTTCTTCTGACATTGCACAGGGCGCTGCGTCATCAGCAGGCTGCTGCGGAAAATGTAAGAAACGCCTTGGCAGGGATTCCCAGCCTGGAGGCATTTGCCACGCCGCTGCTGGAGCAGGCATTGCGTGACCGGGGCCTGGCCGATGTCAATGTACGCACCATGCAGGTGTGCATCGAGCAAGATGTGCCGATGCCCAGCGCCGCGCCGCGCCTGCATACGCCCTGGAGAACCCTGCACAGCGTGCAACCCTTGCTGACAGCAGCACTGCACAACTTTCACGAGAGTGAGACCTCGCCGTCACTGCATCGGCGAGCATATCTGCAAGACGCTGACAAGGTGCGACTGCCAATGGCGTTCGAGGCGTTTGCCCGGTGCTGCAGAACGCTGGATATCGGTGGGCAGTATCAGCAGCTGATGCGTGCGCAACTGTTTCCGAAGAGCAGGCCTACGGCGCCGAAGGATTTCGCTCGTGTGGCGGTGGAGCGCATGCTGGAAGAGAGTCAGCGTGCCAAGCTGGACGTCGCGGTGCGCATGGCAAGGATCAAGTCCGAGTTGGACGAAGGCGACTACCTGCGCTTGTTGTCTGTCATTGCAAGCAAACCCATCGTGCCGGCGGTGCCCGGTATCGTCACACCTCGCCAGTTGTTCCTGTTGGGCAAGCGTATCCATGGGCTCGTCACCCTGGAGCTGCGCGAGAGCGCCGAGGGGCCGCTGGAGGGGATCATCTGCTGGGTACCGCAGGACCCGCATCGCCCGGTGGCCAAACACGCCTCGTGGGACGCCCTCTATCAGTCGTTGGCCAAAAAGCTCCGCGCGCCTCACTACCGATCCTTTTTCAGTCGTTTCATCAGTGAGCGTGATCGGGCGACCTTCACCGCCACCCTGGAGCGCCTGATCGAAGCCAGCAGCGTGCGAGCACCCGCTGTTCTGGATGGGCGCAACTTCGCCATCGAAACGCCGCTGTTCGCCTATTTGCGTAGCTTGCAGGTGGACAAGATGCTTGATGATGCAAGAATTCTTGCGGTACCCACTGCTGACGAAACCGCCATCGAACGCCATCAGCGGCTGGAAGCGCTCAAGAGCGCGGGGCTCGATGCGCTCAACCTGGCTGCACTGTTCATTCCGGTTTTAGGGGAGGTGATGTTCGCCGTGGCTGCGGTGGACGTGGTCAGCGAAGTCTACAAAGGCTATGCCGATTGGCAGATTGGCGACCGCCAAGGGGCGCTGGACCACCTGTTTGGTGTGGCCGAGAACGTTGCTGTCGGAGCCCTGGTGGGCGTCGGGGTCGCGGGGGTGGGCCGGGTGCTCGAGCGGGTGCCGTTTGTCGATGCGCTCACGCCCTTGCACGAGGGCGAGGGCCGCTCCAGGTTGGCGGCCTGGCAGGTCTCGGCCCATCACCTCGATGGCGGCGGCCCGCTGCTGCGCAGATTTGGCGGGGACTTCGCGCAAGCTACCGACCAGACCGCCGAAACGCTTCTTCGCATTACCGGGCTCGAACATGATCAACTGCGCCATCTGCATCTGCAAGAGCTGCCAGCCCCTGCACGGCTGTTCGATGCCCACGCACGCTATGAATGCCATGCAGTTAATCCTCTGCTGCGTGGCGACGCGTTCGAACGAGAGCTGGCGACTTGGCAAGGTACGCCCTCTGCGGCCGGGGCCGTATTGCTCAGGGCATTCCCAGGCTTGTCCGTGCGTGGCACCGAAGAAATCCTCGAACATGCAAGCGGTGAGCAAATCGAGGCGCTGCTGGCCAGTGGCCGTGTGCCATTGGCCATGGCCGAGCGTGCCCGCTGGTTCTTGCGCGAGAGTCGGCTGGACCGCGCACTGATCGGGTTCGAGCACGAAGGTGCGGTCAATACCGATACCCAGCGCCTGGCTTTGGAACTGATCGATGAACTGGCGCCATGGCCGCCGTCGGTGCGGATTGAGTTGCGCCTTGGGGAGTCGGGCGGTCGTCTGCTGGCGTCGAAGGGCGCCGACGACGCGTCGCAAATCACAAGCATCATCCAGACTCAGCAGGGGTATCACTTGGGTGAGCCCACCCCAGCAGGCCCGGCCACGGGCTTGTTGACCTGTTTGCTGCTCACCGTTGAAGACGCTCAGAAGGTGGCGCTTGGCGGTCCGCAACTGACGGCCACTGAACTTGGCCAAAGGCTCTCTCGACACGCCAGCGTCGATCGTGAAAAAACCGCGAGATCAATGGGCTTGCAGCCTATCGCAGAGCGCTATCGACCGCCGCAGCGAATGGCCGACGGCCGCAGCGGCTACGCATTGAGTGGCGGCGGCGAGAGCAGTCGCCAGGCAATTCGCCGCGGTATCCATGACATCTTTCCGACCTTGACCGACGCACAGCTGGACGCCTACCTGCGCGAACTGACGCGTCGTCGTATCGGGCTCTGGGAGCACTTGAGCAGTCTCCAGCAGCAGCTGGAAAACCTGCGCGGGGCGCTGGATACCTGGCAGGGGCAGCGTGTGAGCTTCGTGGATGGGCTCAGGCGGCGCCGCGTGGCCAGCCAGATCCGTCGCGCCTGGCGGCGCAAGACTGCTGGCATTGCCGGGGACGACTTCGTGGTGCATATCGACGGTGAACAGGTGGGCAGTTTGCCGACCTTGCCGGCCGGCATCGAGTTCGGCCATGTTCGGCGCTTGACCTTGCGCAACATGAGCCTTGAGCAGATTGATGAAGACTTTCTGCGTAGGTTCTCCCACCTGCGCGAGCTGGACTTGCGGGACAATCAGTTGACCACCTTGCCGGTAGGCCTGGAGCATTTGACCGAGCTGCGTTCGCTGCGACTGGCGGGTAACCGGATTACCGTTGATGCCGCAGGCAACCAAAGGTTGGCAAGCCTTTCGATGCTTCAGCGACTGGATATGAACTATAACCCGCTGGGCCAGGTTCCCGAGCTGGCTGGGTTGCCTCATTTACGCGAGGTGTCGCTGCGCGCAACTGGCCTGCAGGCCTTGCCAGAGGAGGCGCAGATGCCCTGGAGAGGCTTGGTGGATGTTCGCGAGAACCAGATACGCCAGCTGAACGGGGATTTGCGCAGCCTGCGCAATCGCCTGCAGCGGCTCTCAGTACATGACAACCCCTTGGACGAAGCCAGTGAAGCACTGGTGGCCCGCAGTAGCACTGTTGCGGCCACCCACCGCAACGACTCCTACCGTCACGCTGTTGCCGACAGCACCTTGCTGGAACGATGGATGGGCGCCGCCGACGATGCCATGCGCTCCCAGCGCACGCAGATCTGGACGCAGTTGTCCCAAGAGTCGCAGTCGACAGACCTGTTTCGCTTTCTATCGGATTTTGCACAATCAGATGACTTCCTCGATCACCCGCGCTACTACCGCGCCAGGGTATGGCGCATCCTCGAACTGTGCGCAGATAACACCGATGTGCGCGAAGCGGTGTTCTGGCAGACGCAGGGCCGCAGAACCTGTGAGGACCGCCTTTTGCTGATCCTCAGCCAACTGGAAGTCAGAGCCCATATTGCCTTGCATGCGGCAGGGGAAGGGGGCAGGCAGGCCGAAGCGACCTTGCTGAGGCTGGGGCGCTCGCTTTATCGCCTGGATGAGGTGGACAGCATCGCCGCTCGGCATATCCAGGAAATGCGCCAGAACCCCTATGCCGCCGTGGATGACATCGAGGTTTACCTGGCCTACCGGGTGTATCTGGCTGACAGGCTCGGCCTGCCGGCCCAACCGCGGCACATGAATTACATCGAGCACAGCGGTGTGAGTTCCACGCAGATCAGGCGTGCGGGCACAACAGTCCTCGCCGGCGAGAACACTGACGTGCTGAGCCAGGCACTGGCGCAACGAGAGTTCTGGCAAGGCTATGTGCGCAATCGCTACCATGAGCGCTTCGAAGCCCTTGCTGCGCCGTTTCATGAACAGCTGGAGGCCTATGAGCGCCAGGCCGGGGAGTCGGGCGAACAGCAGTACATCGAGCACGCCGCAGCCCTGATGGAAGCGCTCAATGGCGAAGAACGCGCTCTTTACCTGGAGTTGGCAAAGGAGGCATACGAGCGGGAGGGTTGAGCGCGGGCGACCGCCAGGCGGTCGCCGCGCAAGGTTCAGGCAGCGTTGCTGCAGGCGTCACGCTGAGCCAGGTAATCCGCCAGCGCGCGCTGTTCGGTTGCACTGGTAAACAGCCCCAGTTTGGTCCTGCGCCAGAGGATATCCTGGGTGCTGACGGCCCATTCGGTTTCGCGCAGGTAATCGACTTCCCGGGTGAACAGGCCACCGCCAATCGCCTGGCCCAGATCGTCCGGGCCGGTTACCCCTTCGAGCAGCTGCCAGGTGCGGCTGCCGTAGGTCACGGCCCAGCGCTTGGCGATGTCCGGGACCAGCCACTGATGCCGTGAGAGCAGTTCATCGACCAGTGCCTGGGGCGTGCTCATGCCTTCACCGCCGGGCAACGCTGCGTGGGCTGTCCAGCTCTGGCCCATCTGGCTGAAGAACGGCTTGAGCTCTGCCATGGCCGACTCGGCAAGCTTGCGGTACGTGGTCAGTTTGCCGCCAAACACCGACAGCAACGGCGCCTCGCCATGTGCGGCGGAAAGCGCAAGGGTGTAGTCACGCGTGACCGCGGACGGGTTGTCCGACTCATCGTTGCACAGCGGCCGCACGCCGGAGTAGGTGTGCAGGATATCGCCGCGGCTCAGCTGATGATTGAAGTGCGCGTTGACCACCTTCAGCAGGTAGTCGGTTTCTTGCTCGGTAATCGCCACCTTGGCCGGGTCGCCGCTGTACTCGCGGTCAGTGGTGCCGATCAGGGTGAAACGGTCCAGATACGGGATGCAGAAGACGATGCGTTGGTCTTCGTTCTGCAGGATATAGGCGTGGTCGCCTTCGTACAGGCGCGGCACGATCAGGTGGCTGCCCTGGATCAGGCGGATGCCGTACGGCGCATCCAGCTTGAGGTCGTCCTTGATGAAACTGGCGACCCACGGGCCGGCGGCGTTGACCAGGGCGCGCGCACGGATGTTTTGCAGGCTTCCATCGGCGTGCTGCAAGTCTACCTGCCACAGGCCGTCGACTCGTTCGGCACGCAAGCAGCGGGTGCGGGTGAGAATATCGGCACCGTGTTCGCGCGCGGCCATGGCGTTGAGCACTACCAGGCGGGCGTCATCGACGGCGCAGTCGGCATATTCGAAACCGCGCGTAATGGCCGGTTTGAGCGGGTAACCCGGGCCAAAGCGCAGGCTGCGCGAGGCGCCCAGGCGCTTGCGCTTGCCCAGGTGGTCATAGAGGAACAGGCCGGCACGGATCATCCAGGCCGGGCGCAGGTGCGGCCGATGCGGCAGCACGAAGCGCATTGGTTTGACGATATGCGGCGCCTTGGCCAGCAGTACTTCGCGTTCGGCCAGCGCCTCGCGTACCAGGCGGAATTCATAGTGCTCCAGGTAGCGCAGGCCACCGTGGATCAGCTTGCTGCTGGCCGACGAGGTGTGTTGCGCAAGGTCGTCCTTTTCACACAGGAACACTTTCAGGCCACGCCCGGCGGCGTCGGCAGCAATGCCCACGCCATTGATGCCACCGCCGATCACGGCGAGGTCATAGCAGTCGGCGAGTGATGGCTGGGACGAAACGGGCTGGGACACGGGCAAGGCCTCCTGGGAGCTGTTCACATCGAAAGTGAACATTAATGTTCGTTTGCGAAAATACTAGCGCAACAGAACGCCTGTCGCCAGCCAGTCTTTATAGAAAAAACTGATCAAATGACAATAAAGTGAACATTTTCGAAAATTTCGGCTGGGCGGTCTGCATCCCACACAGGTTGCGGCAAGCCCCCGCCACCCTTTAAACGACGTCGAGGCGGATCTTGTACTGGTTCAGCAGCTGAGTGAGGGTGGGGGTCGGCGCCTGATCGGTCACCAGGCAGTCGACCAGGCTGATCGAGCCCAGGCGCACCATGGCGTTGCGCCCGAACTTGCTGGAGTCCGCGGCAAGGATCACCTGCCGGGCATTGGCGATGATCGCCTGGGATACCCGTACTTCCTGGTAGTCGAAGTCGAGCAGGCTGCCGTCCTCGTCGATGCCGCTGATACCCACCAGGGCGAAATCGACCTTGAACTGGTTGATGAAGTCGACACTGGCCTGGCCGACCACTCCACCATCCCGGCGCACCGTGCCACCGGCCACCAGCACTTCGAAATCGTCCTTGGCAGCCAGGATCGCCGCCACGTGCAAGTTGTTGGTGATGACCTTCAGGTGGTTGTGGTTGAGCAGTGCGCGGGCGATGGACTCGGTGGTGGTGCCGATGTTGATGAACACCGAGGCATGGTCGGGAATCTGCCGGGCCACGGCGTCGGCGATACGCTGCTTTTCATCGCGCATCTGGTCGGCACGCATGGCGTAGGCCGTGTTTTCGATGCTCGAGTCATAGGCCGCGCCACCGTGGTAGCGCCGAAGCAGGTTGAGCTCGGCAAGCTGGTTGATATCTCGACGGATGGTCTGCGGCGTCACGACGAACAGCTGCGCCATTTCTTCGATACTGACGTAACCGCGCTCGCGCACCAGTTCGAGGATTTGTTGTTGGCGGGGGGGCAGATTCATGGGCGGTCCTTTGGGGCAGCCGGACAAATTCTGCAATGATGCCGTAGGAAGGGGATGACGGCCAGTGGACGATTGGGGCCGCGTGGCGGCCCCAATGTGTTTTACGCCTCGTGATCTTCCCAGTCACGGGTACGTTCGACGGCTTTCTTCCAGCCGGCATACAGCTTCTCTTTCTGCGTTTCATCCAGCTGCGGGCTGAACTCGCGCTCGATGATTGCCTTGTCGCGCAGTTCGTCCAGGCCGCTCCAGAAGCCGCAGGCCAGGCCGGCCAGGTAGGCGGCGCCCAAGGCTGTGGTTTCGCGCATTTGCGGGCGCTCCACGCACGTGCCGAGGATGTCGGCCTGGAACTGCATGAGGAAGTTGTTGGCCACTGCACCGCCGTCCACACGCAGCTCCGACAGGCGCTGGCCGCAGTCCTGCTGCATGGCATCGAGCACGTCGCGGGTCTGGTAGGCGATCGACTCCAGCGCGGCGCGGATGATGTGGTCCACCTTCACGCCACGGGTCAGGCCGAACAGCGCGCCACGGGCGTACGGGTCCCAGTACGGGGCACCCAGGCCGGTGAATGCCGGCACCAGATAGACGCCGTTGCTGTCCTTGACCTTGCTGGCGAAGTATTCGGTATCCAGGGCGTCGTTGACGATCTTCAGCTCGTCACGCAGCCATTGCACGGTGGAACCACCGTTGAACACCGCACCTTCCAGCGCATAGGCCACCTCGCCACGCGGGCCGCAGGCGATGGTGGTGAGCAGGCCATGGGACGATTTTACTGCCTGCTCGCCGGTGTTCATCAGCAGGAAGCAGCCGGTACCGTAGGTGTTCTTGGCCTGGCCGGGCTCTACGCACATCTGGCCGAACAGTGCCGACTGTTGGTCACCTGCGATGCCAGCAATGGCAATGCCGCTTTTTGTCTGGCCGTACACTTCTGAAGAAGAACGAACCTCTGGCAGCATCTGCCGAGGGATGCCGAGGATTTCCAGCAGCTTGTCGTCCCACTCCAGGCTATGGATGTTGAACATCAGCGTGCGCGAGGCATTGGTGTAGTCGGTGACGTGCACCTTGCCGCCCGAGAACTTCCAGATCAGCCAGGTATCGATGGTGCCGAACAACAGTTCGCCACGCTCGGCGCGTTCGCGGGCGCCGTCGACGTTGTCGAGGATCCACTTCAGCTTGGTGCCGGAGAAGTACGGGTCGGTGACCAGGCCGGTGGTGTCGCGAATGTAGTCTTCATGGCCGTCGCGCTTGAGCTGGGCGCAGATCTCGGTGCTGCGGCGGCACTGCCAGACGATGGCATTGTAAACCGGGCGCCCGGTTTCCTTGTCCCACACCACGGTGGTTTCGCGTTGGTTGGTGATGCCGATTGCGGCTACCTGGGCATGGCTGATGCCTGCCTGTGCCAAGGCCTCGACCATGGTCGCGCTCTGCGTGGCGAAGATTTCCATCGGGTCGTGCTCGACCCAGCCCGCCTGCGGATAGTGCTGGGCGAACTCGCGCTGGGAGGTGCCCACCACATTGGCGTCGCGGTCGAAAATGATGGCACGCGAACTGGTGGTGCCCTGGTCCAGGGCGATGATGTAGTTCTTGTCCTGGGTGTCTGTCATGGTCGTAGGCCTTGCGAGAATAGGAGGTCAGGGCTGGGCATGTAGCCGGCATCAATTGGCTTGAGTATCGCCCTGGCGATTGTCATTTGTCTCAGGGTTCGCGGCAGCTGCCATTGGCAAGTTGCGGGCAATCAGGCCGCGATAGGTCGCGGCACCCAGGCAAGCGCCAAGGATCGGTGCAAACACCGGAACCAGGAAATACGGTATGTCCCGTCCGCCAGTGAAGGCGATTTCGCCCCAACCGGCCAGGAAAGTCATGAGTTTTGGCCCGAAATCGCGAGCAGGGTTCATGGCAAAGCCGGTCAGCGGGCCCATGGCGCTGCCGATCACCGCGATCAGCAGGCCGATCAGCAGCGGGGCCATGGCGCCGCGCGGCAGGCCGTTGTTGTCGTCGGTCAGGGCCATGATCACCGCCATCAGGATAGCCGTGATGACGACTTCAACCAGGAACGCCTGGCCGGTGGACAGCGAGGGGTGTGGGTAGGTGGAGAACACCGAGGCCAGCTCCAGGCTGGCTTCGCTACCGCGCAACATGGCGTGGGCCTGTTCGAAATCGAAGAACAGGTTGCTGTACAGGGTGTAGACCAGCGCCGCGCCGCAGAACGCGCCGCATACCTGGGCCAGAATGTAGAAGGGGAGCTTGCGCTTGTCGAAACCGGCGAACAGGGTGAGAGCGATGCTCACTGCCGGGTTCAGGTGCGCGCCGGAAATGCCGGCGGTGAGGTAGATCGCCATGCTCACGCCGACGCCCCAGATGATGCTGATTTCCCACAGGCCAAAGCTGGCGCCGGCGACCTTGAGCGCGGCAACACAGCCGGTACCGAAGAATATGAGCAGGGCTGTGCCGAGAAACTCGGCCAGGCATTGGCTGGACAGCGTGGGTTGGCGTAGAGCAGTCGTCATGTATGACCTCGTTTTTTTTGTTGTGAGGCGCGTGGCGCTCGACAGCAAAGCCCGGTGTCGATCCCCATTGACCCGGGCAAATACAGGAAACGCACCTTAAAAGTGCGCCATTTGTTCAGAAGCGAAAAAATATAGACAAGAAACGCTGATGTCAAAGGTCGAAAGTGAACGACCAGTCACGAAATGGTCGTTAAAATTGGCTGCGAATCCGCGTACTAGAGGTGCGCGATTGCGGTGCGCTGGCTGCGCTGTGGGAATTGTCCTAAAGTAGCCGCCGAGCCGTCCCAGACCGGAGCCCTTGCATGACCCCCGCCCTAGACCTGTTGAAGAAGCATCGCGCCGAGCACCGTGTGCACAGTTATGAGCATGACCCCAAGTCGGCGTCCTACGGTCTGGAGGCGGCGGAAAAGCTCGGGCTCGACCCACAGCAGGTGTTCAAGACCTTGCTGGCGAGCAGCGAGAAAGGGGAGTTGCTGGTGGCGGTGGTGCCGGTGGTGGGCACCCTGGACCTCAAGGCCCTGGCCCATGCTGCCGGGGTAAAGAAATGCGAAATGGCAGACCCGGCGGCGGCGCAGCGGGCTACGGGTTATCTGGTGGGGGGGATCAGCCCCTTGGGGCAGAAGAAGCGCTTGCGAACCTTCATTGACGAATCAGCGCAGAATTTTGCAACCATCCATGTCAGCGCTGGACGGCGTGGGCTGGAAGTGGAGTTGGCGGCGGCGGTGCTGGCCGAGCATACCCAAGGCAAGTTTGCCGGAATCGGCAGAGGCTGAGATCTGGGGCTGCTTTGCAGCCCAATCGCGACACAAGGCCGCTCCCACAGGAGTTCTCGATTTCCTGTGGGAGCGGCCTTGTGTCGCGATTGGGCCGCAGCGCGGCCCCAGGGATCTGCAATCAGGTCGCGGAACTGTACCGACGCACGCCATTCTCCTGGCGCGGCAACTGCGCCGCAACGCTACCCGGCACCGGGAACAGCACCAGGTGATCGGCTTTCACCGCAATCCCCACATCTTCACCGACCTGAAGGTCGTTATGGCTAGGGAAGATCGCTTCCAGCTGGCTGCCAGTCGGCAGTTGCAGGCGGTACAGGGTCGATGCCCCCAGGAAGCTCTTGCCAACGATGTTCGCCTGTAGCGCGCTGCCCGGTGCATACACGATATCGTCGGGCCGCAGCAGCACGTCCACCGAACTGCCCGGTGCCATGATGTAGGCACGGTTGCCGCGCAGTTCTCCCAGCTCGGTATTGACGGCTTCGTGGCTGCTCATCTGCCCACGGATGAAGTACCCCTGGCCAATAAAGCTGGCCACGAACGGCGTCTGTGGTTCGTGGTAAAGGTTGTAGGGCGTGTCCCACTGCTCCAGGCGGCCTTCCTTGAACACACCAACCTGATCGCTGACAGCAAAGGCTTCTTCCTGGTCATGGGTAACCAGGATGGCGCTGGTGCCACGGCTCTTGAGAATATCGCGAACCTCATGGCTCAGGCGCCGGCGCAACTCCACGTCAAGGTTGGAGAATGGCTCGTCGAGCAGCAGCAACTGCGGTTCCGGCGCCAGCGCGCGGGCCAGGGCGACCCGTTGTTGCTGGCCGCCAGACAATTCGTGCGGGTAACGCCCGCCCAGGCCGCCAAGCTTGACCAGTTCGAGCATCTCTTCGATGACGGCGGCCTGGCGTGGGTGCTTGGCGATGCCAAAGGCAATGTTCTGCGCCACGGTCAGGTGCGGGAACAGCGCATAGTCCTGGAACACCATGCCGATGCGGCGCTTTTCCGGGGCCAGGGTGAAGCCGGCGCGGGAAATGACCTCGCCGGCCAGCTGGATCTCGCCTTCGTGCACCGGTTCGAAACCGGCAATGGCGCGCAGCGTGGTGGTTTTCCCGCAACCGGATGAACCCAGCAGGCAACCGATGTCGCCTGCGTTCAGGTGCAGGTTGAGGTTCTGGACGATGCGCTGGTCGCCGTAGCCGCAGGCGAGGTTGCGCAGGTTGAGCAGTAGGGGTTGACTCATGCGTGGTGGTAAGCCGGTTCTACAAGGAATTCGAGAAGCGCCTTCTGTGCATGCAGGCGGTTTTCAGCCTCGTCCCAGGCGACCGAACGTGGGTCGTCGAGCAGGTCCTGGCTGATTTCCTCGCCACGGTGGGCGGGCAGGCAGTGCATGAAGAGGACATCGGGTGCCGCCAGGTCGAGCAGTTCGCGGGTGACCTGGTAAGGCGCGAAATGCGCCAGGCGCCGTGCAGTTTCCTCCTCCTGACCCATGGAAGTCCAGACATCGGTGACCACCAGGTGTGCATCACGCACGGCTTCCTTGGCATCGCGGATGATCTGCACGCGGTCACCGCCCAGCGCCATGAAGCGCTGATCCGGCTCGTAGCCTTCGGGGCAGGCGATGCGCAGCTGGAAATCGAACTGCCTGGCGGCCTCGATATAGGAGTTGCACATGTTGAAACCGTCGCCGATCCAGGTCACGGTCTTGCCCTGGATCGAGCCGCGGTGCTCGAGGAAGGTCTGCATGTCGGCCAGCAGTTGGCATGGGTGCGACTCGTCGGACAGGCCGTTGATCACCGGCACACGCGACTTGGCGGCGAATTCGGTCAGGGTGCTGTGGGCGTGGGTACGAATCATCACCACATCGACCATGCTCGACAGCACGATGGCGCTGTCACCGATCGGCTCGCCACGGCCCAGCTGGGTGTCGCGTGGCGACAGGAAGATGGCCTGGCCGCCCAGCTGGATCATGCCAGCCTCGAACGACACGCGGGTACGGGTCGAGGATTTCTCGAAGATCATGCCAAGCACGCGGTTCTTCAGGGGCTCGAACAGCACGCCTCGTTTGCGCAGGTCCTTCAGCTCGATGCCGCGGCGGATCACCCCGAGCAATTCGTCGGTGGTGAAGTCCAGCAGGGAGAGAAAGTGCCTAGCGCTCATGATTGACTACCTTATCTGCAACGGTATGCAGGTCGACCGTATGGTTTTTTTTGACAACGGGATTGACCTGCGGCGTAAGCCGCACGGGGCGGACGAAAATAGGGAAAGGCGCAATACTATAAGTAAATGTCGCCTGAAGCCAAGGGGGAACAGCGGCCTGATTGCAAAGGGTGTTGCAAAGGGTGTCTTCACCCGTCGGCCTGTGCTGTTTTTTATTTACTACACGAGGTTGTACAGGGCTTGCTGGCAATTTGGCAAATGGCTGTCGCAAATCGTGTGCCTGATGTCGGTGGATTCACGCGGCGAAGGGCGCTGGCCGGGGGCAGGGGGCGGGCGCATAGTCAATGTTCGACAACAACAAGGCAGAGGCGGCCATGACCAAGACCCTGCATCACCGTGCCTGTCACCTGTGCGAAGCAATCTGCGGGCTGAATATCGAAGTCAGCCATGAAGACGACGGGCGGGCGCTAATCAGCTCGATCAAGGGCGACCCCCAGGACCCGTTCAGCCGTGGCCACGTCTGCCCCAAGGCCGTGGCGTTGCAGGACATCCAGAACGACCCTGACCGCCTGCGCCAGCCGCACAAGCGGGTAGGGGAGCGTTGGCAGGCCATCGGCTGGGAAGAGGCCTTTGCCCTGGCCGCGGAAAAGTTGTGGGCGGTCCAGCAGGCTCACGGGCGCAATGCCGTGGCGGTCTACCAGGGCAACCCAAGCGTGCACAACTACGGTCTGATGACCCACAGCAACTACTTCCTCGGCCTGCTCAAGACACGCAACCGTTTCTCGGCCACCTCGGTAGACCAGCTGCCACAACACCTGGTCAGCCACCTGATGTATGGCCATGGCCTGCTGCTGCCGATTCCGGATATCGACCACGCCGACTTCATGCTGATTCTTGGCGGCAACCCGCTGGCCTCCAACGGCAGCATCATGACCGTTCCCGATGTGGAAAAGCGCCTCAAGGCCCTGCTTGGCCGGGGCGGGCGCCTGGTGGTGGTGGACCCTCGGCGCAGCGAAACGGCGGCCATGGCCGATACCCACCTGTTTATCCGTCCGGGTGGGGACGCAGCCTTGTTGTGCGGCGTGCTCAACACCCTGTTCGAGGAGGGCCTGGCGCAAGGTTCGCACTTACCCATCAACGGCCTGCAGCAGGTGCGTGAGGCGCTTGCCCCCCTCAGCGCCGAAGCCATGAGCCCGCATTGCGGCATTGCTGCTACGCAGATCCGCCAGCTGGCACGGGACTTCGCTGCGGCAGAAAAGGCCGTGTGCTATGGCCGCATGGGCGTTTCCACCCAAACCTTCGGGACCCTCTGCCACTGGCTGGTGCAACTGATCAACCTGGTTACCGGCAACCTCGACCGTGAAGGCGGCGCTTTGTGCACCGAGCCCGCCGTCGACCTGGTGGCCACCACCTCGGGCGGCCATTTCAACGCCTGGCAGAGCCGGGTCTCGGGTTTGCCCGAGTACGGTGGCGAGCTACCCGTGGCGGCCCTGGCCGAAGAGATGCTGACACCTGGCGAAGGGCAGGTACGCGCCTTGGTGACAGTGGCCGGCAACCCGGTGCTGTCCACGCCTAACGGTCGCCAGCTGGATGCGGCCCTGGAAGGCCTGGAGTTCATGCTCAGCATCGACCTCTACATCAATGAAACCACTCGGCATGCCGACCTGATCCTGCCTTCCACCTCCTCGCTGGAAAACGACCACTACGACAGCACCTTCAACTTGCTGGCCGTGCGCAACGTCACCCGCTTCAACCGGGCGATCCTGGCCAAGCCGGACGGGGCGCTGCACGACTGGGAAATTTTCGTCGGCCTGGCCCAGGCGTTTGCCAGGCGTGCCGAGCTTGAGTTGAAACCGACCTGGGCACCTGCGCAGATGATCGATCTGGCCTTGCGCAAGGGGCGCTATGGTGAAGCAACGCCTTGGCGGCTTTCACTGGCAACGCTGGACGAGCACCCACACGGCCTTGACCTCGGGCCGTTACGCAGCAACCTCGCTGAGCGCCTGGCGACTACCAGCAAGGCTGTCGAAGCGGCACCCCAGGTGTTGCTGGACGACCTTCACCGCCTGACGCAACTGGCACCGCCCGTACCGGGTGAGCTGCTGCTGATCGGCCGCCGCCACGTGCGCAGCAACAACTCATGGATGCACAATTTCCACCGCCTGGTGAAAGGCAAGCCTCGCCATCATCTGTTGATGCACCCGCAAGACCTGCAACAGCGACAGTTGCAGGACGGCCAGCGGGTGCGTGTCCGCTCCCGCACGGGTGATCTCGAAGTCGAGGTGCAAGCCTGCGAGGACATGATGCCCGGTGTGGTCAGCCTGCCCCATGGCTTCGGTCACGGTCGTCAGGGCGTGCACATGCAGATCGCCCAGGCGCAGCCCGGGGTGAGCGCCAATGACCTGACCGACGAGCGCTTGCGGGACCAGGTTTCCGGCAACGCTGCGCTCAATGGCGTACCCGTGCAGGTGGAGGCCGCGTAAGGAACAGCAAGGCCGAGCACGCTGCTCGGCTTTCCGTTACAATGCGCCACCGTGCCGACAACAGCGTCGCAAAGTTAAGCCGAGGTGCTACATGGATATCATCGAAACGATCAAAGAGCAGATTGCCAACAACACCATTCTGCTTTACATGAAAGGCTCGCCGAATGCCCCGCAATGCGGGTTCTCGGCCAAGGCATCGCAAGCAGTGATGGGTTGTGGCGAGAAGTTCGCCTACGTCGACATCCTGCAGAACCCGGAAATCCGTGCCAACCTGCCAAAATATGCCAACTGGCCGACCTTCCCGCAGCTGTGGGTAGCCGGTGAGCTGGTTGGCGGTAGCGACATCATGCTGGAAATGTTCGAGAAGGGTGAGCTGCAAACCCTGATCAAGGACGCTGCTGCCAAAGCCAAGGCTTCCGAAGCCTGAGCTTCCGGCAAGCATAAAAAAACCCGCTGATAGCGGGTTTTTTTATGCGGCGAATAATTATTCTTCGCCCAT
Source organism: Pseudomonas sp. TSO6 (assembly GCF_056098905.1). Taxonomy (NCBI): domain Bacteria; kingdom Pseudomonadati; phylum Pseudomonadota; class Gammaproteobacteria; order Pseudomonadales; family Pseudomonadaceae; genus Pseudomonas; species Pseudomonas sp. TSO6. The sequence goes on from NZ_JBLZWV010000015.1 coordinate 103,631, forward strand.
CTGCGACTGCAGGTAGTTTTCGATAGTGATCTTTTCGATCAGCCCCAGTTGGGTTTCCAGCCAGTCGATGTGCTCTTCCTCGGATTCGAGGATCTCTTCAAGCATGTCACGCGAGCCGAAGTCGCCAGCGGTTTCGCAATGGGCGATGGCTGCCTTCAGGTCGGCCAGGCCTTTCTTTTCAAGCTTCAGGTCGCACTCGAGCATTTCCTTGGTGTGCTCGCCGATCAGCAGCTTGCCCAGGTCCTGAACGTTAGGGATGCCTTCGAGGAAGAGAATACGCTTGATCAGTTTGTCAGCGTGCTTCATCTCGTCGATGGATTCCTTGTACTCGTGCTTGCCGAGCTTGTTCAGGCCCCAATCTTCGTACATGCGTGCGTGCAGGAAGTACTGGTTGATCGCGACCAGCTCGTTTCCGAGGATCTTGTTGAGATGCTGGATGACGCTTACGTCGCCTTTCATTACGGGTTCCTGCCCTGTAGAAGTGTGCCAATACAGTGAAGTTTGAGCCCGATACTTAGTAGTGTCAAACCTAAGTTGTTGAATAATAAGTGAAAATTAATAGGAATAAGAATGTTTGTGAACCGCGTTGGAGCGCTAACTTATTGAATTTAAGGCATAAAAAAACCGGACACAGGGTCCGGTTCTTTGAATTCTGGGTTTTCAGGCCCCGGTAAATTCCACGGGATAGGGCAGGGCGGCCTGGCTGACCTGAAGCTCGGTCAGGGTCTCACGGACCACTTCCTTGGCCAGGCAGGCACATTTGCCACACTGGCTTGCGACATTGGTCGCGGCTCGCACTTCCTTGTAACTGCAGCATCCTTCATAGATCGCATCGCGGATCTGTCCGTCGGTGACGCCGACACAAAGACACACATACATAAGGGCTGACCATCGCGGGTTGAGTCGATGGATTGGAGCTTAATGTGAATGAGAATGCTTGTCAAAGTGCTTTCTGAAAAGGCTGTGCTTGAGCGACCGGTGGTTGCCTGCCTGATGGATTCGGCCTGTCATCAGAAGCCGTGTATGATGGTCGGCCTTTGTTGGATGTCGGGCAAGCCCGTCTGGCCCGGCAAACGGTTTTTCACCCTCATCAGGAGATTACAATGAGCGTACTCGTTGGTAAGAAAGCCCCCGATTTCACCGTTCCAGCCGTGCTGGGCAATGGCGAGATCGTCGACAGCTTCAACCTGGCTTCGGCCATCAAGGGCAAGTACGGCCTGGTGTTCTTCTACCCGCTGGACTTCACCTTCGTCTGCCCGTCCGAGCTGATCGCCCTGGACAACCGCATCCCGGACTTCCAGGCGCGCAACGTCGAAGTGATCGGCGTGTCGATCGACTCGCACTTCACCCACAACGCCTGGCGTAACACCCCGGTCAACAACGGCGGCATCGGTCAGGTGAAGTACACCCTGGCTGCCGACATGACCCACGAAATCTGCAAAGCCTACGACGTAGAGTCCGAAGGCGGCGTGGCCTTCCGTGGCGCCTTCCTGATCGACACCAACGGTGTTGTCCGCTCGCAGATCATCAACGACCTGCCACTGGGCCGTAACATGGACGAGCTGCTGCGCCTGGTTGACGCCCTGCAGTTCCACGAAGAGCACGGCGAAGTCTGCCCTGCCAACTGGAAAAAAGGCGACAAAGGCATGAACGCTTCGCCAGAAGGCGTTGCTGCCTACCTGAGCGAGAACGCTGGCAAGCTGTAATTGCCGCTCGCATAAAAAAACCGGCCCTCGTTGGCCGGTTTTTTTATGCCGTTCTGTGCCGGCCGCTTCGCGGGCGCGCCCGCTCCCACCGATTCTCTGCATGCCTGACGGCAAAGGTGAACCTGTGGGAGCGGGCATGCCCGCGAATGCTTTTGCAGCTCAATCGTTGAAGTCGCGCCAGCCGCCCATCTCTTTCCAGCGGTTGACGATGCCGCAGAACAGCTCGGCCGTCTTCTCGGTGTCATAACGCGCCGAGTGCGCCTCACGCCCGTCGAAGTCGATGTCCGCGCTCTGGCAGGCACGCGCCAGCACGGTCTGGCCATACGCCAGGCCCGCGAGGGTAGCGGTGTCGAAGCTCGAAAACGGGTGGAACGGGTTGCGCTTCAGGTCGTTGCGCGCCACCGCCGCATTGAGGAAGCCCAGGTCGAAGCTGCTGTTGTGGCCGACCAGGATCGCCCGCTTGCAGCCATTGGCCTTGAGTGCCTTGCGTACGCCGCGGAAGATGTCGGTCAGCGCGCTTTCCTCGCTGACGGCCATGCGCAGCGGGTGGTCCAGCTTGATGCCGGTAAACTCCAGCGCGGCGGCTTCGATGTTGGCGCCCTCGAACGGCTCTACCCGGTGGAAGTAGGTGTGCTCGGGGAACAGGAAGCCTTTCTCGTCCATGCCGATAGTGACGGCGGCAATTTCCAGCAGGGCATCGGTCGCGCTGTTGAAACCACCTGTCTCCACATCCACCACTACCGGCAGGTAGCCGCGGAAGCGCTCGGCCATCGGGTGGCGCGAACCGCTGCTACCTTGGGTGTCCATGTCGTCTTCGTAGAGTTCTTCGCTCACGCGTTTTCCTCCAGCAGGCGCCAGCGCAGTTTTTCACCGGCGCGCAGCGGGATTACGGTCTGCTCGCCAAACGGCAGGGTGTCCGGGGCGGTCCATTCTTCACGCACCAGGGTAATGGTGTCGGTGTTCGCCGGCAGGCCGTAGAAGGCCGGGCCGTGCAGGCTGGCAAAGCCTTCCAGCTTGTCCAGCGCGTTACGCTGCTCGAACGCTTCGGCGTACATTTCGATGGCCGCGTAGGCGGTGTAGCAACCGGCGCACCCGCAGGCGGCTTCCTTGGCGTGACGAGCGTGCGGTGCCGAGTCGGTGCCCAGGAAGAACTTCGGGTTACCGCTGGTGGCCGCGTCCAGCAGCGCCACCTGGTGGGTGTTGCGCTTGAGGATCGGCAGGCAGTAGAAATGCGGGCGAATGCCGCCAACCAGCATGTGGTTGCGGTTGTACAGCAGGTGCTGGGCGGTGATGGTCGCGCCGACGTTGGCCGGGGCCTCGGTGACGAACTGCGCGGCGTCGCTGGTGGTGATGTGTTCGAACACCACCTTCAGCGTCGGGAAGCGCTCGACCAGGCGGCGCATGTGCTCGTCGATGAAGCGCTTTTCGCGGTCGAACACGTCGATCTCGCTGCGGGTAACTTCGCCATGCACCAGTAGCGGCATGCCCACTTCCGCCAGTGCCTCTATGGCCGGGAAGATGTTGTCGATGCTGGTCACGCCGGAATCGGAGTTGGTGGTGGCGCCGGCCGGGTACAACTTGGCGGCGTACACGAAACCGCTGGCCTTGGCCGCGCGGATGTCCTCGGGGCTGGTGAGGTCGGTGAGGTACAGCACCATCAGCGGCTCGAAGCGGCTGCCGGCCGGGCGGGCAGCCAGAATGCGCTCGCGGTAGGCACCAGCCTGCTCGGCATTACGCACCGGAGGAACCAGGTTGGGCATGATGATGGCACGGGCGAAGGTACGCGCCACGTCGCCAACGGTGTGGGGCAGGACGGCACCATCGCGCAGATGGATGTGCCAGTCGTCGGGGCGCAGGAGGGTCAGGCGATCGGACATTGGGGATTCCAGGCGGGTCGAACTCAAGCCCCAATGCTACCGGAAAACCCTGGGGCGAGCACGGCTATCAAGTTTTCCGGCAGGCGTCCGATAGCCTGCAGGTAAGCCGTCAGAATTTGTGGAGCCGCCCGTGCGCCAGCGTTACCTAACCCTGTTGACCCTGTTCGCCAGCCTGCCGGCCGGCGCACTGACTTTCCAGACGCGCATGGAGAACATTGCCTGGAAGGTCGAGGGTGACCAGTTCGAGTGCCGTCTGATCCAGCCAATAGAAGGTTTTGGCAGCGGCGAGTTCGTGCGCCGGGCAGGTGAACAGCCGGTGTTCCAGCTGCGTTCGGACAGCAACGTACTGGGTGCAGGTACAGCCAGCCTGCTGGCGGCGGCGGCGCCGTGGCAGCCTGGGCGGGGTGATATCAACCTGGGCAGCGTGCGCATGGCCCGTACCGGGGTGCTGTTCAGTTCTTCCCAAGGCCAGGCCAGCCGCCTGATAAACGGCCTGCTCGACGGGCGCAGCACCGTGGTACGCAACTACACCGGTGAGGCCGGCAGGCCGATGGAAGTGCGCGTGCTGCCGGTCAGCTTCGCCAAGGCCTACAGCGACTACCAGGTTTGTGCCAGCAAGCTGCTGCCAATGAATTACGATCAGGTGCGCCAGACCCAGGTGGGCTTCCCAGGGGGCGGCACCGACCTGGACGCGTCGGCGCGTGCACGGCTGGATGTGATTCTGGATTACATGAAAGCCGACCCGACGGTAAACCACATCGAGCTGAACGGCCACTCCGACAACAGTGGCAACCGCCTGACCAATCGTGACCTGTCGCGTCGTCGCGCGCTGGCGGTGGCTGACTACTTCAAGGCCCACGGTTTGACTGAAGAACAGATCACGGTGCGCTTCCATGGCGAGCAGTACCCGTTGGTGAAGAACAACAGCGCTGCCAACCGGGCGCGCAATCGCCGGGTGAATATTGAGCTGGATCGGGTGGCAGTGGTTGAGAAACCCGCGGAAAAACCGGCTGAACGAGTGGCGCCTGCCGCGCCGGCGCCAGCACCAGCCAGCCCGGCGGCTGCCGCGCCGGGGGCGAAGGCGCCCTGAGATCGGGGTGCCTTCAGGTGTATGGAAAGAGATTGCATCAGGGCTACCAGGCGTTCGCCACAACGTTTTCAGCGCCTATCAGATCGAGCGCCGCCCGCGCGGCGCATCGCCGGCAAGCCAGCTCCTACATTTGTTTCGGGCCAGTCACTTCTGTGGGCTCACCGCTGTTCGCCTTGTTTGTTCCCATCGATAGTGAAGGTGATGCGCCAAGGGGGCGCGCGCCTGAGGTGCAGGCATGACTGGCCCGAAACAAATGTAGGAGCTGGCTTGCCGGCGATGCGCCGCGCGGGCGGCGCTCGATCTCATAGGCGCTAGAGATGCTGAGGCATGCACTTTGATGCCCCGATACGATCCTGAGCCCCGCCCCCTGGATAGCCCTGCCCCCCCCGTCGCCCTTCCGACAGTTCCTGTCGCTTTGTCGTCAGAAGCTGTCGCCCCACTGTAAATTTATCCGCAAGGCCGTTAGAATCGATCCCTTTCCGTACAACCCCGTGGAGTGATGGCATGGCGGACGTAAAAAAGGTCGTACTGGCGTATTCCGGCGGCCTTGATACTTCGGTGATTCTCAAGTGGCTGCAGGATACCTACAACTGCGAAGTGGTGACCTTCACCGCTGACCTGGGTCAGGGCGAAGAGGTCGAACCGGCCCGTGCCAAGGCCCAGGCAATGGGTGTTAAAGAGATCTACATCGACGACCTGCGCGAAGAGTTCGTGCGTGATTTCGTGTTCCCGATGTTCCGCGCCAACACCGTCTACGAAGGCGAGTACCTGCTGGGTACTTCCATCGCCCGCCCGCTGATCGCCAAGCGCCTGATCGAAATCGCCAACGAAACCGGCGCTGACGCCATTTCCCATGGCGCCACCGGCAAAGGCAACGACCAGGTGCGTTTCGAGCTGGGTGCCTACGCCCTGAAACCAGGCGTCAAGGTCATCGCCCCGTGGCGTGAGTGGGACCTGCTGTCCCGCGAAAAACTGATGGACTACGCCGAAAAGCACGGCATCCCGATCGAGCGCCACGGCAAGAAGAAGTCGCCGTACTCGATGGACGCCAACCTGCTGCACATCTCCTACGAAGGCGGTGTCCTGGAAGATACCTGGACCGAGCACGAAGAAGACATGTGGCGCTGGAGCGTCTCGCCTGAGAACGCCCCGGACCAGGCGACCTACATCGAGCTCACCTACCGTAACGGTGACATCGTTGCGATCGATGGCGTCGAGAAGACCCCGGCCACCGTCCTGGCCGACCTGAACCGTATCGGCGGTGCCAACGGCATCGGCCGCCTGGACATCGTCGAGAACCGTTACGTCGGCATGAAGTCGCGTGGCTGCTACGAGACCCCAGGCGGCACCATCATGCTCAAGGCCCACCGTGCCATCGAGTCGATCACCCTGGACCGCGAAGTCGCTCACCTGAAAGATGAGCTGATGCCGAAGTACGCCAGCCTGATCTACACCGGCTACTGGTGGAGCCCGGAGCGTCTGATGCTGCAACAGATGATCGACGCTTCGCAGGTCAACGTGAATGGCGTGGTACGCCTGAAGCTGTACAAAGGCAACGTGACCGTGGTCGGCCGCCAGTCGGATGACTCGCTGTTCGATGCCAACATCGCGACCTTCGAGGAAGATGGCGGCGCCTACAACCAGGCAGACGCGGCCGGCTTCATCAAGCTGAACGCACTGCGCATGCGCATTGCTGCCAACAAAGGCCGTTCGCTGCTCTGATTGCTGGCACGTGTCGTAGAAACCCCGGCTCAGGCCGGGGTTTTTTTTGGGGGGCAGAAAAGTCCGGGGGTTTAGCGCTCTTCGTTCACGACGTTGCCCTCGAGTGCGCTGATCGACAGCTGCGCACATTGACGTCTGTCCAGATTGCAAAAGCGCCAGGTGCGCGCTGGTACGGGGGGGTGGGCAAGTGCAGACAGAAGTTGCTGTTCCATCATGCGGTCGGCATCGGGGCCGGAAAACATGAACGTGACTGGCTCGCCCTTGGTCGCTTGGTGGGGACCGTTGGTCATGGCAGGAGTGGCCACGTTGTTGAGGATCGGCATGTTGTCATTCGTCGTTCTGCCGGGTGACGGGCTGTAGAACGACTTGTAGTTGAAATTGAGCGTCAGGAAGAACAGTGCTGTGAGAAAAAACGGGAAGCCCACCAGAAACCAGGTGTAGAGTTTTTGGCTGGACTCGCTGAGAAACGGCAGTGTCGCGAGCGCGGAGGCTTCGATGATCCCCGCGAAGATGGCAATGATCGTCAGCGGGGCGACAGGTTGTGCTTGGGTCATTTGGGCCGTCTCCAGCGGTTTTGCCCATCTATACCTGACCGTTGAGCTCAGCTAAAGACTGGACTGGTTTCCGGGTGAGAACTAATCGCCGGATAGCCTGGTCGCCTTGATTTTTCACCTTGTTTGAATTGGATCTTTCTTCAAGTGGACGTCAGCTTTTCAACTGGTGCGAACTTACGGGCGGGTGATACCGTAAGTTTGGTAATAAAGAATTTAGTTGTTACAACAGCAGTAGTTATTTGTAGGAAATTTCTGTAAGTGCTGTAGGTTTCATCTGCTCATCAGTTTCGCTGGGAATTCGCCGCGCCATCGGACGCCCTGTCGGTTATCGTGGCGTGCCAAAGCAAAAACAATGAATCAATGGATATCGCATGAATAAAGTGCTTATCGTGGATGATCATCCGGTCATACGCCTGGCCGTGCGCATGCTGATGGAGCGGCATGGGTATGACGTGGTGGCGGAGACCGACAACGGGGTGGCTGCACTGCAACTCACACGGCAACACCTGCCGGATATCGTGGTACTGGATATTGGCATCCCCAGGCTGGATGGCCTGGAGGTGATCGCGCGCATGGCAACGTTCAGCCCGGGCAGCAAAGTCCTGGTACTGACGTCGCAGGCCCCCGGCAACTTCTCGATGCGCTGCATGCAGGCGGGGGCATCTGGTTACGTGTGCAAGCAGCAGGAGCTCACCGAGTTGCTCAGCGCCATCAAGGCCGTGTTGTCGGGTTACAGTTACTTCCCCAACCAGGCCCTGCATGCGTCGCGTGGCAGGGGAGGGGGGAGCGAGACGGACATGGTCAACCGTCTTTCGGCGCGCGAGATGACCGTGTTGCAGCAGCTGGCGCGGGGGCGCTCGAACAAGGAAATTGCCGACAGCATGTTCCTCAGCAACAAGACGGTCAGTACCTACAAGTCCCGGCTATTGCTCAAGCTCAATGCGCGGTCGCTGGTTGACCTGATCGAACTGGCGCAGCGGCAAGGTCTTAACTGACTGCCAGGCCGCAAAGCCTCCCTTCAGGAGGCTTTGCCAGGGCTCCCGAGCAGCGCTACAGGTCGTAGTCGAAATCGGCCAGCTGCTTTTGCAGGCGCCGTTCTTCCAGCATGTTGTCGATGGTGCGGCGTTTGCTCAGGTTGGTCTTTGCGCTTTCCACCTGGGGTTCCGCTTCATCCTCTGTGGCAACAAAATCATCTTCGATCGACAGGTCGTCTTTATCGGTGCTCATGAGTCGCTCCAAGCCAAGGGGCCATTGGCCGTCCTTATAACCAGAAAGCAGACGCTGGTAAAAAAGATTTTTTCAATCGCCGCGAGTGGTTTTGAGCTATCGGCTCAATCGTCGCTGGTCTTGTGCTTGTATTCGCACAAGTCTTCGATCCGGCAACTGCCACACCTTGGCTTGCGGGCCTGGCACACATAGCGCCCATGCAGGATCAACCAGTGATGGGCGTCGAGCAGGTAATCCTTTGGCACGAATTTGACCAGTTTTTTCTCCACCTCCAGCACCGTCTTGCCTGGCGCGATGCCCGTGCGGTTGCTGACCCGGAAGATATGGGTATCCACCGCCATGGTCGGTTGGCGAAATGCAGTGTTAAGCACCACGTTGGCGGTCTTGCGGCCCACGCCGGGCAGTGCCTCCAACGCTTCGCGGGTTTGCGGCACCTCGCTGCCGTGCTGCTCTATCAGCATCCGGCAGGCTTCGATGACGTTTTTGGCCTTGCTGTTGTAAAGCCCGATGGTCTTGATGTATTCGCTCAAGCCTTCAACGCCCAGGGCATGGATGGCCTCGGGGGTGTTGGCGACGGGGAACAGGCGGGCGGTGGCCTTGTTGACGCCGACGTCAGTGGATTGCGCAGACAACGTCACGGCGACCAGCAGTTCGAACGGGGTGGTGTAGGCCAGTTCTGTCTTGGGGTCGGGGTTGTCTTCGTGCAGCCTGCGAAAGATCTCCAGGCGTTTGGCGGCATTCATGAAATCAGAGCTTTCCTTGACGACGTGGGTGGGCGGGGCCCGGACGCAGGCGATTGTACAAGGCCAGCAGCAGTCCGAGCAGTAGCAGCGCGCCGGGGGCCAGGCTGGCCAGGTGCAGGCCGGTCAGCTCAGCCAACCCTTGGCGGCTGGCGCCGAGCAGCAGGCAGATGGCAAGCACAGCGCCAAGGTGCCTGGCGAGCAGGCGCCAGCGGCCCCGACCAGGCAGTAGGTGGTCGTAGGCCAGGCATGGCAGGCAAAGCAGCGCGGGATAGTGGCCCAGGACAATGGCCAGTGGCAGCAGCCACGCACGCAAGGCCAGTTGCAGGCAGCTTGCCAGGGCGGCCAACAGCAACAGGCTTGCCAGCACGTACGCCCAGTTGGCCAGCCGCTGGCGCAAGGGTGCCAGCAACACCTGGTGCAGGCTAACCATCACGATCGCGCACACGCCGATGGCGGCGCCCTCGCGCAGCGTTCCGGTTGCACCCAGCACCGGCACAAGGCTTGCTGCCAGCCAATAGACGCTATTCATGCGGGGTGACCTCCAGCAGCATGCTGCGCTGCTCATCGAAGTAGCTCAGGGCCTCCTGTAGTGCCGTGATCACTGCCCGTGAGGTCACGGTTGCGCCGGCCAGTTGGTCAAAGTCGCCTTGGTCCCGCTTCAGCGCCCAGTGGTCGCCCAACTGGCGGTTGGCAAACTGCCCCAGCCAGTGCACCTGCGGGTCTCCCAGGCGTGCGCCCAACCCCGGGCTTTCCTGTTGCTCAACCACTTGGCTACCGATCAGCCGGCCGTCTGCGGCGATGGCGATGCTCAGCACGATCGGCCCGGCATAACCTTGGGCCTGGGTGATCAGGATGATTGCAGTGGGCTCGCCGGCTCGGGTGGCCCGGTAAGCTGCCAGGATCCGGGTGTTTGGCCGCTGGGCGGCGGGCCTTGGCAGGGGGGTGTCCAGTGGCTGGTTGTCGTAACTGCCTTCAGGCAGCACTGCCAGCCGCTGGCGACTTTGCAGTTGCTGCTCGGCGCTGGCAATGGCAGTACCGGTCCAATGTCGCCATGTCAGCGTGGCAGACACAGCCAGTGCCCCGGTCAGCAGCAGCAGGCCTGCGTCACGCGCCAGGCGGTTCATCGGGTGGCCTGCTGGCGCTGCAGGGCCAGGCGCTCGAGGCTCGGTGCCATGAGGTTCATCAGCAAGATGGCGAATGCCGTGCCATCCGGGTAGCTGCCCCAGGTGCGAATCAGGTAGATCAGCAGCCCGGCTCCCAGGCCGAAGCACAACCTGGCCCACTCATTCTTGGGGCCGGAGACGGGCTCGGTGGCAATAAAGAACGCCGCCAGCATGGTGGACCCGGAGAACAGGTGCAGCAAGGGTGAGCCGTTGGAATCCGACCCCGAACCGTTCCAGCCCAACAGGCTGAACACGAATAGCCCTGCCAGCAGGCCCGCAGGCGCATGCCAGCTGATCACCTTGCGCTGCAGCAGGAACAGGCCGCCAAGCAGGAACGCCAGGTTGGCCCATTCGCTGCCCCTGCCGCCAATACTGCCGAAGCCCGGATGACTGGCGAACAGCTCGTCAATGGTCAGGCTGCGATTGTGGCGCAGGCCGTCGAGCAGCGTAGGCCGAGCCCAGGCATCAATGTGCTGACCACCTGTAAACACCTGCTGCAGGCTTTCCAGCAGGCCAGGTGCAGGCCCTGGCCAATGGTTCATCTGCAACGGGAAGCTCAGCAATACGAAGGCATAACCGACCATGGCCGGGTTGAACAGGTTGCGCCCGACACCGCCAAACGCTTGCTTGCCGATGCCGATGGCAACGCTGGTGGCGACCACAGGTAACCACCAAGGGGCGAGGGTGGGTAGGGCGCACGCCAGCAAGACGGCTGTCACCAGTGCGCTGCCATCGCTCAGCGCCGGCTTCGGCGGTTGCCCGCGCATTGCCAGCAGCAGGGTTTCGCACAGTATGGCGGCACTGGCGCAGAGCAACAGGTTCACCAGCAAACCCCAGCCGTGCAGCCACAGCAGTGTCAGCAGGCCAGGTATGCAGGCCAGCAAGACCAGGCCCATGCTGGTGCGTAGTCGCGGGTCGGGGCTGGTGTTCATTGTGCAAACAACCCATTGAAACCGGAAAATGCCATGGCCATTACCCCGGCACCGATCAATTCGATAGGCAGGCCGCGCAGCACGCCGGGGATATCGGCATGGGCACTGCGCTGGCGCAGGTCAGTGAACAAGACCAGCGCCAGCCAGAAGCCACCACCGGCCAGCAAGGCTTGCAGCAGAGTGGCGGGCCACGTGCTGTCGTCGCTGGCCTGCTGTAGCGCCAGCCCAAGCGCTACGGCATTGCTCAAGAGCAGGGCTGGCAACCCCGTCACGGGCCAGGTCGGGCGCCATTTGGCCAGCAGCCATGGCACACCCCAGGCAAGCAATGCCAGCCAGGGCAATAGCACGAACAGGGCAAGGTCGTGGATGTGCAACGGGGCAAGCACCCCTCGCATCAGCAACTGGGCACCGATAACGCCCAGTGCAATGCACAGCGCGCAGGCCAGGCCGTGCACATGCAAGTGCAGCCTGGGGGCTGCCGGTTGTAGCAGGCACAGGTGATTGACCAGCGCGGCGCTGATCAGGACCAGGATGTAGTCGCTCATGAGATGACGATAGCCGGGAATCAGGGGGATTGTCCGGCAAGCAAGGCGCAGAAGGAACTGCCCCGGCACGAGGGCCGGGGCAGGGGCGTTACTTGATGCGCTGGCCTGGCTTGGCGCCGCTGTCCGGGCTCAGCAGGTAGATTTCTTCACCGCCAGGGCCGGCGGCCATGACCATGCCCTCGGACACGCCAAAGCGCATCTTCCGTGGCTTGAGGTTGGCAACCATCATGGTCAGGCGGCCTTCCAGCTTGGACGGGTCGGGGTAAGCCGACTTGATGCCGGAGAACACGTTGCGGCGCTCGTCACCGATATCCAGGGTCAGTTGCAGCAGCTTGTCGGCGCCCGCTACGGCTTCGGCCTTGACGATCAGTGCCACGCGCAGGTCAACGGCAGCAAAGGTGTCGAACTCGATTTCTGCCGAAAGCGGGTCCTTGGTCAGCTCGCCATTGCCGGTCGGGGCCTTGGCTTCGGCGGCCAGGAGGTCTTCCTTGCTGGCTGCGACCATGGCTTCGACCTTGGCCGGTTCGATGCGGCTCATCAGTGCCTTGAACGGGTTCAGCTGGTGGTTTTCCAGGCGCGACAGGTGGTCGTTCCAGGCCAGCGGGGCAACGTTGAGGAAGGCCTCGGCGTCGGCGGCCAGCACGGGCAGCACGGGCTTGAGGAAGATCACCAGCTGACGGAACAGGTTGATGCCCTGGGCGCAGATGGCCTGCACTTCATCCTGCTTGCCTTCCTGCTTGGCCAGCGACCACGGTGCCTTGTCGGCGATCCAGGCGTTGGCGCGGTCGGCCAGCGCCATGATCTCGCGCATGGCGCGGCCGAAGTCGCGGCCTTCGTAGGCTTCGGCAATCGACGGGGCAGCGGCCAGGAAGGCCTCGGTCAGCTCCGGTGCGGCATCGCCGGCCACCATCACGCCTTCATTGCCTTTGTGGATGAACCCGGCGCAGCGGCTGGCGATGTTGACTACCTTGCCCACCAGGTCGGAGTTCACTTTCTGCACGAAGTCTTCCAGGTTCAGGTCCAGATCGTCGACGCCACGGCCCAGCTTGGCCGCGTAGTAGTAACGCAGGTATTCTGGCTGCAGGTGGTCAAGGTAGGTGCGGGCCTTGATGAAGGTGCCGCGCGACTTGGACATCTTGGCGCCGTTGACGGTCAGGTAGCCGTGCACGTTGACCGCAGTCGGCTTGCGGAAGCCGGCGCCTTCGAGCATGGCGGGCCAGAACAGGGCGTGGAAGTTGACGATGTCCTTGCCGATGAAGTGGTACAGCTCGGCCTTGGAGTCTTCCTTCCAGAAGGCGTCGAAGTCCAGCTCTGGGCGGCGTGCGCACAGGTTCTTGAAGCTGGCCATGTAGCCGATTGGCGCGTCCAGCCACACGTAGAAATACTTGCCCGGTTCGCCCGGGATCTCGAAGCCGAAGTACGGAGCGTCACGGGAGATATCCCACTCCTGCAGGCCGGAATCCAGCCATTCGGCCAGCTTGTTGGCCACCGCGTCCTGCAGCGTGCCGCTGCGGGTCCACTGCTGCAGCATGGCCTGGAAATCGGGCAGTTTGAAGAAGAAGTGCTGCGAATCACGCAGTACCGGGGTGGCACCTGAAATCGCCGACTTGGGGTTCTTCAGCTCGGTAGGCGCGTAGGTGGCGCCGCATTTTTCGCAGTTGTCGCCGTACTGGTCTTCGGCCGAGCACTTGGGGCAGGTACCCTTGATGAAGCGGTCGGCCAGGAACATGCCCTTTTCCGGGTCGAAATACTGGGTCACCGAACGGGTGGCGATGTGCCCGGCTTCACGCAGGCGCGTGTAGATCATGCTCGACAGTTCGCGGTTTTCTTCGCTGTGGGTGGAGTGGAAGTTGTCGAACTCCACCAGGAAGTCGGCGAAGTCGCCGCTGTGCTCGGCCTGGACGTTGGCGATCAGCTGTTCCGGCGTGATGCCTTCCTTTTCGGCACGCAGCATGATGGCCGAGCCGTGGGCGTCGTCGGCGCAGACGTAGATGCACTGGTTGCCGCGCATTTTCTGGAAGCGGACCCACATGTCTGTCTGGATGTACTCGAGCATATGGCCAAGATGGATGGATCCATTGGCATAGGGCAGGGCGCTGGTGACGAGAATCTGACGTGGCTCGGACATGGTGGCTCGGCTACTTATCTGGCTACGGGGTAAAAATGAGGATGATCGGCCACTATAAAGGGCTGGCGAAGATATTTCACCCCGCATGCGCATCTGCTGACGATTGACGGGTTAGGATAGGCGCCTGTTCTACATCAAGTTTGCCAATGGGAGTCTCCATGAGTGCCGTCACCCGTGCCGCCGTCGAAGGCGTGCTTCGCCAGTACACCGACCCCTACCTGAACCAGGACCCGGTCAGCGCCGGTTGTGTGCGCGCCATTGATATCCAGGGCGGGCAGGTCAGCGTGCAATTGCAGTTGGGGTATGCCGCCGGGCTGTTCAAGAGCGGCTGGGCCCAGGTGCTGCAGACCGCCATCGGCAACCTCGAGGGCGTCAGCAGCGCCCAGGTGTCGATCGATTGCCAGGTGGCCGCGCACAAGGCCCAGGCCCAGGTACCGGCCATGGCCAACGTCAAGAACATCATCGCCGTGGCCTCGGGCAAGGGTGGGGTGGGCAAGTCGACCACCGCGGCCAACCTGGCCTTGGCCCTGGCCCGCGAAGGCGCGCGCGTGGGTATTCTCGATGCCGACATCTACGGCCCAAGCCAGGGCGTGATGTTCGGTATTGCTGAAGGCACCCGCCCACAGATCCGTGACCAGAAGTGGTTTGTGCCGATCAAGGCCCATGGTGTGGAAGTCATGTCCATGGCGTTCCTCACCGACGACAACACGCCGATGGTCTGGCGTGGCCCGATGGTTTCCGGTGCGCTGCTGCAACTGGTGACCCAAACCGCCTGGGACGACCTGGATTACCTGGTGATCGACATGCCGCCGGGCACCGGCGATATCCAGCTGACTCTGGCGCAGAAAGTGCCGGTGGCCGGCTCTGTGATCGTCACCACCCCGCAGGACCTGGCGTTGCTGGATGCCAAGAAGGGCGTGGAGATGTTCCGCAAGGTCAACATCCCGGTGCTCGGCGTGGTCGAGAACATGGCCGTGCATATCTGTTCGAACTGTGGCCATGCCGAGCACCTGTTCGGCGAAGGCGGTGGTGAGAAGCTGGCGAGCCAGTATGGCGTCGACCTGCTGGCCTCGTTGCCGCTGTCGATGCTGATCCGCGAGCAGGCCGACAGCGGCAAGCCCACGGCGATTGCCGAGCCGGAAAGCCAGATTGCCATGGTCTATCAGGAACTGGCCCGCCAGGTGGGTGCACGGATCGTACTGCAGGAAGCAGCGGCACCGGCGATGCCGAGCATTACCATCAGCGAAGACTGATCTGTGAGACCGAGTCGCCTTCTTCGCGGGTAAACCCGCTCCAACAGGTATGGCGCAGCCTTCAAATGCCGCGCGGACCTGTGGGAGCGGGTTTACCCGCGAAGAAGGCGACTCGGTCTTTCAGTCAGGCATAAAAAAACCCGCCAGAAGGCGGGTTTTTTTGAAAGCTAGGAAGCTAAATCGCTTAGGCGATTTGAACTTCTTCAGCCTGCATGCCTTTCTGGCCGCGGGTAGCGACGAAAGTAACAGCCTGGCCTTCTTTCAGGGTTTTGAAGCCGTCAGCTTGGATGGCTTTGAAGTGCACGAACAGGTCGTCGCCCGACTGAGGGGTGATGAAGCCGTAGCCTTTTTCATCGTTGAACCACTTAACGGTACCGTTTTGACGGTTGGACATTTTTCTGTCTCCTTGGACAATTTAAGAACGGTCAGGAAAAACCCTGCCCGGGACTGAGCGCAAAGAGAGCAGAAAATTCAGCGATGGGCCGATCAGGATCGTGCATCAAACTAGAGATTCTCGGTGTCACGTGCAGCACAGTGGCGTCACCTTACCCCACTTTCCGCAACCTGCCAATGGTCTGAAGGTGCTTTAGGCAAATTCGGATCGACGGTGGCTGCAGCCTCCGCTTGGCGCGGGATGCGGCATAGAACTTTAACCTGGGCGCCGGGACCGGTAAGATGCGGATCACGATTTTTACCACGCAACTCTTCAGGACACCCCCGCCATGAGCATCAAATCGGACAAGTGGATTCGCCGCATGGCGCAGGAACACGGCATGATCGAACCGTTCGTCGAGCGCCAGGTGCGCGGCGAACAGGACAGCCGGGTCATTTCCTTCGGTGTCTCCAGCTACGGCTACGACGTGCGTTGCGCCGACGAATTCAAGGTTTTCACCAACATCAACTCGGCCACCGTCGACCCCAAGAACTTCGATGCCGGCAGCTTCGTCGATATCAAAAGCGACGTGTGCATCATCCCGCCGAACTCCTTCGCCCTGGCCCGCACCGTCGAGTACTTCCGCATTCCGCGTGACGTGCTGACCATCTGCCTGGGCAAGAGCACCTATGCCCGTTGCGGCATCATCGTCAATGTCACCCCGCTCGAGCCCGAGTGGGAAGGCCATGTGACGCTGGAGTTCTCTAACACCACCACGCTGCCGGCAAAAATTTACGCCAACGAAGGCGTGGCGCAGATGCTGTTCCTGCAGTCTGACGAAGAGTGCGAAGTGTCCTACAAGGACCGTGGCGGCAAATACCAGGGCCAGCGCGGCGTTACCCTGCCACGTACCTGAGCCGACAAACGCGGGGAATTCCCCGTGCCTTTGGCACTCCAACGCAGTAATGCCGGTGCGCATGATGTGCATCGGCCTTCGTCAGGAGCCGCCAATGAAACTCCATCCCGCAATCAGTGCCAAGCTGGCAGGCCTGCAGCCTAACCACATCGGGTTGTTGCCCTGGTCACTGCTGGCGCACCCGCTGCCGATGCAGGCGGGGGGCGTGCCCCATCAGCCTGATCCCGATACGCCACAGCCACCGGAACCGGGTGAAACGCAACCCATGGAGCCGGGTGAGCCGACGTTGCCGGACGAGCCGCCGCCAGCGCCTGTAGCCTGAGCACCGTTACAGCGCCCAGACCCGCCCTGCGCCGGCCAGGTATATCCGGCCGGTTGCGCCGGGTGCGATTGTCCAGCCGCCGGTGAATTCTCCGAATGCCGGTAGCAGGCTGACGCCTTCATCGATCAGGAAACATGGCAATCGCACGCGCTGGCGGGCCTTCCCGCGCAGGACGAATGCCGGGTGTACATGGCCTGCCAGCACCGGGTGCATCGTGTGGGGCCGGGGCTCGTGCTGTAGCGCAAACGGCTCCAGTATCCAGGGTTCATCCTTTACTTCAATGCGCAGCGAAGCGGGTGGATCGCCAGCGTTGCGATCATGGTTGCCGCGTATCAGCACGATATGCAGGTGCTCATGCCGCTCCCGCCACACCTGAAGCCTGGCCAGCGTTGCGGGGGCGCGGGCGGTGCGCGCATGGAGAAAGTCGCCCAGGACGATGAGTTGCTCGCAGTCGTGTGCTGCCAGCAGGGCGTCTAGCCGGGCGAGGGTGGCTGCGGTGGTGCCGCGCGGTACTGGTTGATGCAGGGCGCGATAGCTGGCGGCCTTGCCGATGTGCAGGTCGGCAACCAGCAAGGCCCGGCGAGCAGGCCAGTAGATGGCCTTGTCGGCAAGCAGCCAAAGCGTCTGACCGCAGTGCTCGATAGGCTGATGGGTCATTCTGGCCCGCCTGCCGCGCGTTCAAGTTCAGCGACCATCCGCGCAATGCGGTCCGCCAGTTTTTCGGTGCTCAGGGTCTCGCGCATGCCCTCCACCAGCAAGGCAAACGCCAACGGCCCTGGCCGTTTCAACATACGCAAATCCAGTTGCAGGCCGTTCATTTTCAGCAAATGCCGATGCAGCCGTTCGATTTCCAGCTCCTCGCTCAGCACCTCATCCCGCGCCTGACCCAGCAGCAGATTCCCGGCGTCATGCTTGCGGAAAACCTCGTAGAACAGCCCACTGGACGCCTGGATCTGTCGGGTGCTTTTCTGCGCCGCCGGGTACCCGCCAAACACCAGTCCGGCTATCTGGGCGATCTCACGAAAGCGCCGCAACGCCATTTCTCCCGCATTCAGGCTGGCCAGCACATCTTCCAGCAGTTGCCCGGTTGCAAGCGCCGGAGGTAAGTGCGCCGCCCAGTCCACGTTACCGGGGCTGAGCAGTTCGAACCCGTAATCGTTGACAGCAATGGACACCGACAGCGGCTGCACGTGGCTTACCCGCCAGGCGATCAGGTTGGCCAGGCCCAGGTTGGCCATGCGCCCGGCAAACGGGTACAGGAACAAGTGCCAGCCCTGGCGGGATTTGAACGTCTCGGCCAGCAGTGTGCCGGTGGTGGGCAACGCCGACCATTGGGCCTGTAGCGCCAGCAGCGGGCGCACCGCACGCATCTCAGGGCCGTCGAAGCGTTCATGGGCTGCGGCATCGAGCTGTTCGATCAACGCGTCGGCCAGTTCGCTTGACAGCGGCATGCGCCCGCCATTCCAGCGTGCCACCGCAGCCTTGCGCGCAGTGCTGCGACGCACATAGGCCGTCATGTTTTCCACGCGCACCAGTTCCAGCACGCGCCCGGCAAATACCAGCGTATCGCCGGGCCTCAGGCGGGAAATGAATGCCTCTTCAACACTGCCCAATGTCTTGCCCCCGCCGCCCTTGGACCAATATTTAAGTTGCAGGTTGGCATCGCTGACGATGGTGCCGATGCTCATGCGATGGCGCCGCGCCAGGCGTTCGCTGGCGACCCGGTAAATGCCATCGGCCTGGCGTTCGACGCGCTGGTAGTCCGGGTAGGCGCTGAGTGAGCCGCCGCCGTGGCAGACGAAGTCCAGGGCCCATTGCCACTGGCTGTCGCGCAATGCGGCGAACGCCCAGGTGCTGCGCACTTCGGCCAGTAGCTGTTCGGCGTCAAAGCCACTGCCCAGGGCCATGCTGACCAAATGCTGCACCAGCACGTCCATGCACAGCCGTGGCGAGACGCGCGCTTCGATGTGCCCGGCCGCAAGTGCCTGGCGCGCCGCTGCGGCTTCCACCAGTTCAAGGCTGTGAGTGGGCACCAGGGTTATCCGCGAACGCCGCCCCGGTGCATGGCCGGAGCGGCCAGCCCGCTGCATCAGGCGGGCAATGCCCTTGGCCGAGCCGATTTGCAGCACCCGCTCCACCGGCAGGAAGTCCACGCCCAGGTCCAGGCTGGACGTACAGACCACTGCCTTCAGGCTGCCTTGCTTGAGGCTGCGCTCGACCCAGTCTCGGGTTTCCCGGGCCAGCGAGGCATGGTGCAAGGCAATCAGCCCGGCCCAGTCGGGGCGGGCTTCAAGCAGGGCCTGGTACCAGAGTTCGGCCTGGGCGCGCGTGTTGGTAAACACCAGGCAACTGGCACTGGTGTCGATCTCATGACTGACCTGTTCGAGCATCTTCAGGCCCATGTGCCCGGCCCAGGGGAAGCGTTCGATCGCCGCCGGCAGCAGGGTATCGACCTGTAGCGCCTTGTCCTGGCGGCCCTGTACCAGCAGGCCGCCTTGGGGCAGCAATACGTCCAGCGCGTGTTGCAGGTTGCCAAGCGTGGCAGAGAGGCCCCAGGTGGGCAGCGCGGGGTGCCACTGGCGCAGGTGGGCCAGTGCCAGTTGCAGTTGTACACCGCGCTTGTTGCCCAGCAGTTCGTGCCATTCATCCACCACCACCAGGCGCAGCGTGGCGAAATCTTCGCGGGCCTGTGCCCGGGTCAGCAGCAAGGTCAGGCTTTCGGGGGTGGTGACCAGCACGCTGGGCAGGCGCCGTGCTTGCCGAGCGCGTTCGGCGCTGCCGGTGTCGCCGCTGCGCACGCCTACGCGCCAGGGCAGTTCAAGCTCATCGAGCGGCGTTTGCAAGGCGCGCGCAGTGTCGGCGGCCAAGGCCCGCATGGGCGTGACCCACACCACCTGCAAGGGCACAGGTTGGCTGCCTTGGGGCTGGGGCTTGAAAGCGCGAAGCGCGGCGAGCCACACGGCGTAGGTTTTGCCGGCGCCGGTGCTGGCGTGCAGCAGGCCAGACTCACCACGCTCGACAGCTGCCCACACGCGTCGCTGGAAAGCGAACGGCTTCCACCCTCGTTTGGCGAACCAGGCATTGGCAAGGTCGGTGGCGGCGGGCATGAGGCAGTGGTCCGTCGAAGGGTGTGCTTCTACAGACCATCCGCCAGGGGCAATGGTTTTACCGAATCAGTTGCCCAGCAGATAGCCGCTGCGGCACACCTGCTCGCCGGCCACATGGGCGATGACCATGCCAGCCGTTGCCATGCGCCGCACGCTGCGGGCGTACAACAGGCCCGGCTGGCTGTTACGCACTGCGGTCACCCGGTCGCTGAGCGGGTCGATGATTTCTGCGATCAACTGGCCGGCTTCCAGGTGCTGCCCGGGTTTGGCGTGATACACCAGCAAGCCGCCGAGTGGCGTCGACACCGGCTCCACAGCGGCCAGCGGCGTGGCGGGGTGGAGCAAGGCCGGCAAGGAGGGGCTGGCGCCTTCGATTACACCCGCGTGGGTCAGGAAGTTGATTATCGCCTGGCAATCCTTGCTGGCCAGGTCATGGCAGACATCCGCCTGGCCGCGCAACTCGACGGTCACCGAGCAGCAGCCCAGCGGAATCGGGAAGCGCTTGCCGAAGCGTTGCTGCAACTGCCACCAGACCAGGCTGAAGCATTCGTCGAACGACTGCCCGCCCGAGTCGGTGGCCAGCAGGCTGGCCTGGGCACCCAGGTAGCGGGCCAGCGGCTCGATCTGCGGCCAGGCGTCTGGTGTGGTGTACAGGTGCTCGACCGCCTCGAAATCGCAGTGCAGGTCCAGCACCATGTCGGCGTCGCAGGCCAGCCGCTGCAGGATCAGGCGCTGGGCCTGCAGGGGTGTGCGGGCCGGGTGTGCATCCAGCCCACGGCGCAGGTATTCGCGGATAAGTGCGATGTTGTGGGCCGGGTCCTGGGTCAGGTGTTCTTCGATCTGGTCGCCGATGCTGTCCGACAGGTCGACGAAATTGCGGTTGAAGTTCTCGCCGCTTTGCAGTTCGAAGCGCCCCAGTGGCGCATCCAGCAGCACTTGCTCCAGGCCGACCGGGTTGGCCACCGGTACCAGGATGATTTCACGTTGCAGGCGGCCTTGTTGTTCAAGTTCCGCCAGGCGGCGTTTGAGGTGCCAGGCCACCAGCATGCCCGGTAGCTCGTCGGCGTGCAGCGAGGCCTGTATATAAACCTTGCCACCACCGCGGGGGCCGAAGTGAAAGCTGTGCAGTTGGCGGGTAATGCCCGGAACGGGTGAGAGCAGGTCGTGTGTTGAATGGTGCATGGTGGTCCTGGATGCGTGGCGAATACGGTCTGCGACACGGGTCGGCACAAAGATAGAAGCATAGTTTTTGGCCTTGCGCCTCCCTCGCTTTCGCTCCAGTCACCGCGCAGGCTTCTTCGCGGGCAAGCCCGCTCCTACAGGTACTGTGCAGGATCCGGGTCTGGCGCGGTAACCTGTGGAAGCGGGCATGCCCGCGAAGAGGCCCTCCGGGGGCCGAAACTGCCTCAGGCCAGCAATGCCTGCAGGGTCGCCAGGTCATCCGCCTCTTCCACCGGTTTGTCCAGCCGCCAGCGCAGCATGCGCGGAAAGCGCACGGCGATGCCGCTTTTATGGCGCTTCGATAATGCGATGCCTTCGAAGCCCAGTTCGAACACCAGTGTCGGGGTCACGCTGCGCACCGGGCCGAAGGTTTCCACCGTGGTCCTGCGGATGATGGCGTCGACCTTGCGCATTTCTTCGTCACTGAGCCCGGAGTAGGCCTTGGCAAAGGGCACCAGTGCGCGCCCCGGGGTGCCGGCCGGTGCGTCCCACACGGCGAAGGTGTAGTCGCTGTACAGGCTGGCCCGCCGGCCGTGGCCGCGCTGGGCGTATATCAGCACGGCATCGACGCTGAACGGGTCGATCTTCCACTTCCACCAGGTGCCCATGTCCTTGGTGCGCCCAACGCCGTACAAGGCTTCACGTTGCTTGAGCATCAGGCCCTCGACACCCAGGCTGCGTGATTGCTCGCGCTGGCGGGCGAGGTCGGCCCAGTCCGGGCCTTCGAGCACCGGCGACAGCAGCACCGGGGCCAGCGGGTGGTCTTCCACCAACCGTTCCAGTTGCCGACGGCGCTCGTGCTGCGGCCGATTGCGCCAGTCCTCGCCTTGCCACTCCAGCAGGTCGTAGGCTTGCAGTACCACCGGGGCATCGCTCAGCAATTTTTTGCCCAGCGTCTTGCGCCCGATGCGCTGCTGTAACAGGGCAAAAGGCTGTACGGCCAGTTCTGCGGGGGTAGCGCCTGGCTTCCATACCAGGATTTCACCATCCAGCACCACGCCATCGGGTAACGTCTGCGCCAGGCTGTGCAGCTCGGGGAAGCGTTCGGTAACCAGCTCCTCACCACGCGACCAGACCCACAGTTGGCCCTCGCGCTTGACCACCTGGGCGCGAATGCCGTCCCATTTCCACTCGATCTGCCATGCGTTCGGCGGCCCGAGCAGTGTGTCGAACTGTTCGGTTGGCGCTTGCAGCGGGTGCGCCAGGAAGAACGGGTAGGGCTGGCCGCCGCGCTGGCGGTGTTCATCGGCCGACTCGGCGGCGATCAGCATCTGGTAGCTGGCCGCCGTGGGGCGATGGCTGATATCGGTGTAGCCGACCATCCGCTGGGCGACGCGTTTGGCGTCAAGCCCGGCCAGTTGTGCCAGGGCGCGGGTGACCAGCAACTTGGACACACCCACGCGAAAACTGCCCGTGATCAGCTTCAGGCACAGCATCAGGCTGGGGCGGTCCAGCTGCGCCCACAGCGGCTGCAGGCGCTGCTGAACCTCTTCAGGCGATAGCCCGCGCAGAGGCAGCAAATGCTGTTCTACCCAGGTGGCAAGGCCTTCATCGCTGCCATGGGCGTGTACGGGCACCAACAGCGAAATGGTTTCGGCCAGGTCACCCACCGCCTGGTAGCTTTCTTCAAAGAGCCAGTCCGGCAACCCGGCCTGTGCCGTTGCCTGTTCGCGCAACACGCGCGTGGGCACCAGCTGGCGCGGGCGCCCGCCGGCCAGAAAGTACACGGCCCAGGCCGCATCCTCGGCGGGGGCCGTGGCGAAATAATCGCGCAGCGCCTCAAGCTTGGCGTTGCTGGAGGTGGTCGCATCCAGGCGCAGGTACAACGTGGCGAAGGCTTTCATGGTGTGGGTTCGGTAGGGGCAACGTCGTCCTCGTCGCCGTATTCGGTGGCGAAGGCGCGGGCATCAAGGCCTTTTTCGTTGAGGTAGCGCACCAGCACGTTGACCGAGCCGTGGGTGACCATCACCCGGTCGGCGCCGGTCTGGCCGATTGCCCACAGCAGGCCAGGCCAGTCGGCATGGTCAGAGAGCACGAAGCCGCGGTCCACGCCGCGCCGCCGGCGGGTGCCGCGCAACAGCATCCAGCCGCTGGCGAAGGCGTCGCTGTACTCGCCGAAGCGGCGCATCCAGCTGCTGCCACCGGCCGAGGGTGGTGCCAGGACCAGCGCCTGGCGCAGCAAAGGGTCGTTGCGCGGGATATCGCCGGCATAGTGGGTCTGCGGCAGGTGTATACCGGCGTCCCGGTACACCCGGTTGAGCGGCTCGACGGCGCCATGCACGAGGATCGGGCCGATGTTGGGGTCCAGCCCATGCAGAATGCGCTGGGCCTTGCCGAAGGCATAGCAGAACAGCACGCTGGCCTTGCCCTGTTCGCTGTTGGCCCGCCACCACGCGTTGATGTCGGCAAAAATCTCGCCCTGGCTGGGCCAGCGGTAGATCGGCAGGCCGAAGGTCGATTCGGTGATGAAGGTGTGGCACGGCACCGGTTCGAAGGGGGTACAGGTGCCATCGGGCTCAACTTTGTAGTCACCAGAGGCGACCCAGACTTGGCCTTGATGCTCCAGGCGCACCTGCGCCGAGCCCAGCACATGCCCGGCCGGGTGCAGGCTCAGGGTCACGCCATAGTGTACCAGGCGCTCGCCGTAGGGCAGGGTCTGCAAGTTGATGTCTTGGCCCAGGCGGCTACGCAGGATGCCGGCGCCGGGGCTGGCGGTCAGATAATGGCCATTGCCGGTGCGTGCATGGTCACCGTGGCCATGGGTGATCACGGCGCGGTCCACGGGCCGCCAAGGGTCTATGTAGAAATCACCGGGCGGGCAGTAGAGGCCTTCTGGGCGGGCGATGACGAGGTCCATGGCAATCCCGGAATCTGAGGGCTTGCCAGTTCTGAACCTCATCGGGCCGGTAAAGTTCGAGTGACACTCAGCGGCCATCGCACCCAGGGGGCGATGGCCGGATTTAGTCAGTCACTGTTCAGCGCAGAGACATTTTCCAGCCGGATGCCATGGCCTCGTCAACGCTGATCTTTTCTGCGTAGGCAATATTCTTGATGAACCCGCCGTGCACCAGCCTGGGGGATGTATGGAAGTAGTCCCAGCGGGTGGTGCCATCTTCACTTTGCAGTTCCTGCATATTGACGGGCACTTCAAAGGTGACCGGCGAGTTGACCGCCGCTTCGGAAATTTCAACGTCGATCATGCCGTAGCTAGCATGCTCATTGCCGGCCCACAGCTGCAATTCAATGGTGCTGCCATCTGGAATTTCTTGCGTTGCTGGCCAGGATACTTCGATCTTCAGGGTTGCAGCGGTCATTACGAACATCCTCTAAATGAAGTGAAGCCGCGTGTGCTGATACAGCGCACGCGGTATAGAGGAGGTTAAAGACCTGGATCGGGGATAAGGAGTTGGAAGCTCGACCCCTAGCGGGCTGGTACTAGTGTCAGCCGCTGGTTGCCAAACGCCCGCCCGAAGTTCTGCGGCTGTAGCGGCAGGCTCATGAAGCGCCCTTTGAACCAGGCATCCAGCCCGTCACTGTAATGCACGCTGGCCGGGTTGCCGGACTGCCCGCTGCTGGTCAGCACCTGCAAAGGCTCGGCCTGGCCAAAGTCGACGATCATCCGCGCCGAGGCCGGCAGACGGGTGTCGAAGTCGCTGCCCCAGGCGTACGGCGTGAGGGCCAGGGTCGTGAAGTCGCCGCCAGCGGCCAGCGGCGAACGGCTGGTGGCATCGCCCAGGCCATGATAAGCCGGTGCCGGCCAGCGGTACTGGTGCAGCTTGCCCCACTGCCAGGCGCGGCGGTCGGCACCCAGTTGCGCGGTGCCGGCATCCACCGCGCCAGCCAGGCTGCGGGCGAGGATGGTGGGTTTGTCTTCTTTCTGCGGGGTGCTGCGGTCATCCCAGAACGGGCTGTCGTCGCGGCCCAGCAGGTGATCGGCCTGCGCCGAGAATGACAACCGGGCATTGCTGACGAACGCCTGCCACGCCGGGCCGGACTCCGGGCCAAGGTCGTCGAGGAACGTTTGCCGTGCAACTTCCTGGAGGAACAGCTCGTACAGCGCTGCATCAGCCGACACCGGGCTCAGACGGCCGTCGAAAGCCTTGAGCCGGGCCAGCGCGTCTTTGGCCTTGTCGCGCTGTGCGGCGGGCAGGGTATCGATCGCCTGTTTCAGTGGCTGGGCCATGCCAGGGGCATCGAACATCTGCTTGAGCTTGGCGGCCAGCAGGGTCACCTGGTCGTTCTGCAGGGCAATCAGGCTGCGGCTGTCGTGGCGGCCATTGCCGGCCAGCTGGGCCAGGCGTTCAGCGCGTTCCGGGTAGTACCAGGTGCTGGACAGCTGCATGCCATAGCCACGTGGGAGGCTGCGCTGGTTGGCGTGGCCGATCCAGCCGGCGGGTGGGTCCTGGTCGTAGGGGTGCAGCATCGGGTCGGCATAGCCATCCCAGTCATAGCGCCCGTCCCAGCCCGGCGAGGGCAGCAGCCCCTGGCCTTCGCGGCGGTTGGGGTAACGGCCGCTGACCTGCCAGCCGATATGGTCGGGCTCGGCGAAGACGAAGTTGAGGGCGGCGGCGGTCACTTCACGGGTGCTGTCGAAGGCGCGCTCCACATTCTTGGCCCGGGTCAGGTCAAACAGTGCATCCAGGCTGCGGTCGGCCTTGAACTGCGGCAGGTTCAGCGCCAGGCCCAGGCTGGCGTTATCAGGTTGGGCCAGCAAGGTGCCGTGGCGGGTGTCGTACATCACCTCGCGCAGCGGGCGCTGGCCGCGGACGAAGAAGGTTTCGCTACGGGCGCGGGCCGGCAGCCATTTGCCATCGGCGAGGTAGGTCAGCTGGCTGCCCTGGCGGCGCAGTTGCTCCAGGTACAGGTCCTGGTTGTCGGCCATCACGGCGCTGCTGCTCCAGGCCAGTTTGCCGTTGTAGCCAGCCAGCACGATCGGCAGGCCGGGCAACGACAGGCCAGCAACCTGGTACTTGCCCGTGTGGATTTGTACCGGGCTCAGGGCCCAGGCGGCGCGGCTGTCGCTGGCCAGCAGGCTCTTGCCACTGCGGCTGCGCTGCGGGCCCAGCGCCAGGTTGGCCGAGCCCGGGCTGCCGAGCAGGTCAAGGTCGGCCAGTTTCTGGCTGGCGGCCGCCAGCGCTGGCAGGCCCGGCAACTGGCTGGCCAGGTTCAGGCCCTTGAGCTTGTCCACTTCCGTTTCGGCCAACGGCTCATCCGGTGCTCCGGGCAGCAACCAGGCCAGCTTGTCGCTGCCGGCTTTCTGCGCCAAGGTCAGGGCGCTCAGTTCTTCCTGCAGGTTCACCGACTGGCTGAACGCGTACAGGCAGAAGATCAGCGCCGAGTCTTCGGGCTTCCAGTACTCGGGGCGATAGCCGCTGTTGGCCAGGTCGGCCGGCAGCTTGTCGCGGTAGCGGAACAGGTAGGCGTTGACCCCGCGTGCATACACTTCGAAGAAGCGCTTGAGCCGTGGCGATGCGTCGGCGTATTGCTGGGCGGCGTTCTGCTTCAGGTTGGCAGCGCGCATCAGGCGGTCGATGTCCAGCGCGTCGCTGCCGGCCAGTTCGGCCAGGCGGCCCTGGGCGAGCAGGCGCATGGCGACCATCTGTTCGATACGGTCGCCCGCGTGCACGTAGCCCAGGCTGAACAGCGCATCATGGAAGCTGCTGCTTTCGATCAATGGCGCGCCCATGGCGTTGCGGCGGATCGAGACGTTCTGCGCCAGGCCTTTGAGCGGCTGCACGCCGCTGGTCGGTGGCACGCTGTCCTGGTGGCCGCCCGTCTGGCAGCCGGCCAGCCCGAGCATGCCGAGCAGCGTGGCGGCGGTTGCAAACCGCAGGCGGAAGGGAGGAAAGGCGGGGGCGGCCATGACAAGGGCTCCTGCAAGGCGAGGCGGGTTTCGAAAGGCGCTAAGGTAGTAAGCGCGCAGGCGCCATGCAAGGTCCTGTGTCGGTTTATTTGCCTGCGCGGGCTCAAACGTTGAAGTGGTCTGCCAACGTGTCGGAAAAATGCGTGCAATTGATACGCGCATAGCGTCGGTAGTCACGGGTGACCGCGAATGCAGAGCCGGGCATCAGCAGAATCTTGTGCTGCTCCAGTTTGCGCACCAGAGGTTGCAGGTCGGGCAGGTCCGGGTGGTAGACCCAGAGGAACATGCCCCCTTGCGGCGCGATCTCGAACTGCCAGCCGCGCTCGAGCAACAAGCGTTGGGTCTGGACTTGCTGCCGGATCAGGCGCTGCTGCACATCCTTCATGTGCCTGGCGTAGGTGCCGTCCGACAATATGGTGTTGACGAAGCGCTCGCAAAACGCAGGCACGGCCACGCAGGTCAGCAGTTTCAGGCGGGTCAGCGGTTCTATCAGGTCTTGCGAGCAGGCGATGAAGCCCACGCGCAACGAGGCGGACAGGCATTTGGAAAAACTGCCGATGTAGATGACCCGGTCAAGGTTGTCCAGCTCGGCGAAGGTCTGGCGCACGGCAGGGCTGAAGTCGCCATACACATCATCCTCGACCACGTAGAACTCGTGCTCCACCGCCAGGCGTAGCACGCTGAAGGCGTTGTGCGGGCTGATGTTGCTGCCGGTCGGGTTGTGGAAGGTGCTGTTGCAGAAGAACGCTCTGACCTTGTGGATGGC
This sequence comes from Pseudomonas sp. TSO6, assembly GCF_056098905.1. Taxonomy (NCBI): domain Bacteria; kingdom Pseudomonadati; phylum Pseudomonadota; class Gammaproteobacteria; order Pseudomonadales; family Pseudomonadaceae; genus Pseudomonas; species Pseudomonas sp. TSO6. Next base: position 131,139 of record NZ_JBLZWV010000015.1, read on the forward strand.
CAGGTAGCGCCGCATTTCCTCCACATCCGGCCCGTCCTGGGTCCGCCGGATACCGACGACGTGCCCACCCGCCAGCTGGATCAGCTTGATCAGGTTGCCGTTGCCCGGCTCGTCGACGAACACGTGGTCGCCTGGCTTGATCAGCAACCTGGCAACCAGGTCCAGGCCTTGCGTGGCGCCCAGGGTGGTCAGCAACTGGTTGGGGCGGGCTTCGACACGGGTCAGCCGTTTCATGTGCACGCACAGCTGTTTGCGCATGGGTAGGTAACCCTGGATGTCGCCGTACTCTGCCAGCGAGCTTTGCTCCAGCCGCGCCGTGCGGCGAATCGCCTTGGCCAGCAGCTCGGTGTCGCGCCACGCCGGCGGCAGCCAGCCGCTGCCCAGTTTGGTGTAGTGCTGGCCGCCCTGCAGCAGCCGGAACAGCGGATCGCCGGCCATGCACTCGGGCTCGTGGATCACGCTGGTCGGCCGGCTGCGGTTGGCGACGAAGTAGCCGCGGCCGGGCGAGGCCGTCAACACACCTTCGCTGACCAGCTGGGCATAGGCCGATACCACGTCGTGGTAACTGAAATCGACGGCGGCCGTGAGTTTGCGAATGGAGGGCATGCGTTGCCCTGGCGACCACTCGCCTGCATCCAGGCGCTGTTTCAACAGGTGATGAAGGCTGGAGGGGTTCATGGCAGGTCCGAAACCGTTAGAAAAAAAAGCCTAACAGTTAACGGAAATGCTTGTCGACTGTTCGTTTGCAAATGGCCAGTACCTGCCACTATCCCCTTGTCGGAACTTTCGGCTGCCAGCAAAGGCGGCACTTTTAGCGTCTGTGCAGAGCAGACAACTGGATATCAAGCCCATGCATACTATGGACATGCAATCAGCCGTCATTGCCAGGCTCCCTTTGCCTGACGAACTGGCGTCATTCAAAGTAGTCAAGAATCTTGTGACCTCGGCGTTATTGGAATGCTGTTCAATCGACGAGTTCGAAGCGCTGAAAGAAACACTGATTATTGAAAGTGTTTCCGAACAGGCCCATGCCGACTTGCAGGCCTTTGCCCAAAAAGATCCAGCGGCTGGCCGCGACCTGGTATTTATTGCAAGGAGTTACACCTCTTATTCTGCGGTTTTGCATTATCGGCTTGCCCACTGGGTCTACTGCAATACGGCTTCTACCTACGGTGCCGGCGGCCAGTGCCTGGCCGCCATGATCTCCAGGCGCGGAAAAATGCTCTCGGGGGCGGAGATTCATTTCCGCAGCCGTATCGGTGCGCGCTTCATCATCGATCACGGCATGGGCACCGTCATTGGTGAAACATCGACCATTGGTGACGATTGCTACGTGCTGGGCGGCGTCACCCTGGGCGCCCGGGGTATCAGTGACAACCCTTCGAGCCCCAGGCACCCGACCTTGGGCAACCGGGTACAGATCGGCGCGTTCGCCAGTGTGCTGGGTGCTATCCACGTCGGCGACGGCGCCTTCATCGGGCCGGGCTGCATCATTACCAAAGACGTCCCTGCCGCTGCCCGTGTGCAGGTAAAAACATCACTGCAGGTGGTACTGGAACCATGAACGCTCTGAACTATGAAGTTTTGCGTAATACCGAGAAGCTGTATTACAAGGACCAGTACCTGGCGGGCGCCAATACGCAAGTAACGCGGGTGCACAGTGACGGTATCGAGTTGCAAAGTACCGTGGCCTATCCGGAAGGTGGCGGCCAGGAGGCTGATTTCGGCACGATTGAACTACCGATCGGTACCGTGCGATTTATCTGGGTTAAAAAACTCTACGGTAGCCCTATTCGCCTGGAAGGTTTCAAAGGAGGAAAACTGGGCGGCATCATTATTCACAGCCTGCACCCTGATGACTTGCACCTGCTGGATGAAGTCACCGTTGGCATGCCGGCCCGGGTCACTATAGATATTGACCGACGCGAACGGTTGACGCTGTCTCACAGTGCCAGTCACTTCCTGTATGCCGCCGCCATCAGCCTGCGTGAAGAACTGAAACAGTGGACCATCGGCTGCCATATCAAGGAAGACTCGGCGCGTTTCGACTTTCTGGTCGAAGACGCATTCACTGCCGAAGACGTGGTGGAGATAGAACGGCGTGCCAATGAGCTGATCGCCTGCGATGCGCCCATCGAACACCACGCCGTGCAGGGCCTGGAAGACGCGCGCCTGTGGACCTACAACGGCATCGAAATCCCGTGTGGCGGCACACACCTTGAGTCGCCTCGGCGGATCGGGCGCGTGTCCGTGCGCCGCAAACGCCTGGGCAAAGGCAAAGAGCGGCTGATCTGCGTGTTCCCCGATGCCGAAATCGATGTGTCCACCTATCACGAGCCTGCGCTATGAACAGCACACTCCCGCGGCGTACCTACCTGTACTTCACCGCACAGTCGATCAACCTGACGACCGCTGTCATGTCCGTGACCATGGCCGCCATCGTCGGAGCCGCATTGGCGCCGGCTGCTGCGTGGTCCACCGTGCCCTACGGGTTCCAGTTTCTCTGCCTGATGCTGGCAACGTACCCGGTCTCCAGGTTGATGAGCCGTATCGGTCGCAAGAAAGCCTTCATGCTGGGGTCGATCCCCTTGGCGGCTTCTGGTGTCAGCGGTTATCTGGCCGTGGAATACCAGCACTTCCAGCTGCTGGTACTGAGCCATTCAGCGTTGGGCGTTTATATCGCCTTCGCCAACTTCAACCGCTTCGCGGCCACTGACAACCTGGCCCAGAGCCTCAAGCCCAAAGCCCTTTCACTGGTGGTGGCGGGGGGCGTGATTGCAGCCGTGGTGGGGCCGACTCTGACCGAGTGGCTAAGGGACGTGGGTGGGTACCCGCTATTTTCGCTGTGCTATGCCTCGTTTGTTGGCCTTGCGCTGATGTCGCTGTTGATTGCCGTTTGCCTGCCCGACGATGCCGGCATCGCCAAAGCCAGTCAGCACGCGGAAAAATCGGCCACTGCCCGCGAACCGTTCAGCCCGTCGGTGAAAGTTGCCATGGCGGTTGCGGCGCTGAGCTACGGGATCATGAACCTGCTCATGATTCAGGCATCGATGCACATGAAACACATGCATGAGGACTTCTCTGATGTCCGCCTGGCCATCCAGTGGCATGTGGTTGCCATGTTTGCACCGTCATTCTTCACCGGCGCAATCATCCAGAAGCTGGGCATCAAGACCACCATCTGTGCCGGGCTGGCACTGTTGATCGGTTGCTCGGCGCTGAATATCTGGTCGCACAGCTACGCCATGATGACCCTGGCGCTGATTGCCCTCGGGCTGGGCTGGAACCTGACGTATGTCGGCGGCGGCGCATTGCTGGCCCAGTCGCTGCAAAACAGCCCGGCAGCGATGCAGATGCAGGGCAAGAACGACCTCGCCATTGCCATTTTGGCAACCGTCGGTGCGTTCAGCCCTTCGCTGTTGCTGAGTACGGTTGGCTGGGATGGCACCAATGCCATCTGCATGGCCCTTTGCATCGGTTTGCTCTTCGCCACTGTCGGCCTGCTGCAGAACAAGGCCTGTCTGCACACTTCAATGGAAGGTAGCCGCAAATGAGCGAGCTCATCAGCGTCAGCGAACGCATCTACACCAAACTGGAAATGAACAACCCAGGCGGCAGCCACAAATACCGGGCAGCCCGGCACATTGTCGAGCATGCCCTGCGCAACGGCGACATCATCCCGGGTGTGACCACGGTCATTGAAAAAACCGGCGGCAGTTTCGGTTTCGGCTTGCTGGCGGCCTGCCACAAGTATCAGGTTGCCGTGGAACTGGCAGTAGGGCTTGGCTTCAGCCAGACCAAACGGGATTTGCTGGAGTGTTTTGGTGCCAGGCTGATCGGCAAAGAGATGCTGGTGGCCGGCGCCACGCCCAAGGATGTCGTCATGCATCACCTGGAGAACCAGGCCGCACTGGGCAAGTCCTATTTCTACACCGATCAATTCAACAACCCGGTGGGCATTGAAGCCCATCGTTACCAGACGGCCAGTGAGCTTGCCGTGCAATTGACCAACGTCGGGGCCGGGCGGGAAATCCTGTTTGTCGGCTGCGCCGGCACTGGCGCAAGCTTCACAGGCATTACCTTGGGGCTGAAGGACCACGGTTTTGACGTTTCGACGGTGTTGGTCGACCCCAGCGGTTGTGATTCAAGGGCGGGCGTGTTCACGGACCATCGCTTTGAAGGCATGGCGGTGGGTGTTTGCCCACCCTTCATGGACTGGTCGCTGGTGGACGAACGGGCTCAGGTGCAGCACGCCGAAATGCTGGCTGCACAGCGCTGGTTCTACATGCAAAGTGGCATTTTCGTGGGGAATACCGCCGCAGCCTGCCTCGCTGTTGCCCAGCGCATGGCACAGCACCCGCGGTATGCCGCGACCACCCTGGTCACCATCGCCTATGACGCGGGGCTCTGGTACCAGGACTTGCTAGGGGCGACCCGGCGAAAGGCCGCGTAGCAGATTTTGAATCGAGCCAGTCGATCAGGCGCCGTGGCACTTCTTGAACTTTTTCTCGCTACCGCAAGGGCAAGGGTCGTTACGGCCAACGTCCTTCAGGGCGTTGCGTACCGGCTCCTGGTGGCCGTGGTTGCAGTGCGGGCCGTGTACATGGCCATGATCGTGGTGGTGGTCATGATCATGCTCGTGGTTGCAGTCAGGGCCATGAACGTGGGGTTGTTGGGACATTGCAGGGTTACTCCGGGATGTGATCGCCGGGGATTATCTCACCACTGCGCGATAAGTGCAGGTTCCGATGGATGACCAACCCGGTCGCTAGTTCGCCCTGCAAGGTGTAATGCAGCGGCTGCCTGCTTTTGAGCAGCTTGGCCAGTGGCTTGAGGTGCTGCCACAGGTTGGTGCGCGCGGTGATCTTGAAGGTGCGCCGGGCGTGCCCGCCCACGCTGCGCCAGACACTGGCTTCGTCCTGCACCAGCAGCAGGTCGTTGAGGCGTATTGCATACGACAGGTTGCGGATGAACAGGCGGCTGTCATTGGGGTTGTCGACCCGTAGGTGCAGCACGAACTCCTGCTCCAGCAACCTGGCCTTGACCGTTTCGACCTCGACCAGGTGCACTTCGGGTTCGCGCCAGTCGTCACCCCCCCAACTGGCACAGCCCGCCAGCAACGCCAGGCATGCCATCAGTGTGCAGGGCAGCAGCAGACGGGCGCGGGCCATCATGCTCAGCTACCCACGTAACTGGCGCAGCATTTCTTGAATTTCTGCCCGCTGGCGCAGGGGCAGGGGTCGTTGCGCCCGGCCTTCAGCCCAACCGTAGGGTCGATGAAGTACCAGCGCCCGGCATGCTGGACGAACGCCGAACGTTCACGGTGCTGGTGATCGCCATCCTGGTCGTGCCAGCGCGCGGTGAAGGTGACAAACCCGTGCTCCGGCTGGCCGCCCAGCACTTCGGCGCCTTCCACCTCCAGGCCCAGCCAGGTGCTCTGGGCGCTCCAGGCCGCCATGGCGGCCTGGTCCAGTTCGGCTTGCTGGGCCGGCAGGGTGGTGGCCACCAGGTAGTCGACCAGGCCCAGCACGTAAGCGCTGTAGCGTGAGCGCATCAGCGCCTGGGCATCCGGTGCCGGGGTACCGGCATGGTAATGCCCGCAGCAGGCGTCGAGCAGGTTGCCACTGCCACAAGGGCAGACCGAGACACTCATCATCACCACCAGTACTTGCCGAAGTTTTCAGGGTTGGCCCAGAACCTGGCGTTGAGCCAGTCCGGGACCTGCTTGTAGTCATGTAGATCATAGGTGAACAGGCTCAATACCTGCTGGTCACGGCAAAATTTCTCGCTGGCCGACAGCGCCAGGGCAAAGAAGTCGGTGTCTTGCCAGCCGCAGGCGGCCAGGTCGGCCAGCACCGCTACCCGGCTGGCATTGAGGTTGCGAATGCCGCCGAGCAGTTCCAGGCCGGTGCGCTTGGGCAGGTGTTCCAGGCAGTCCACCAGCACCGCCAGATCAAAGCGTTGGGCCGCCAGTTCGGCCGGCAGCGGGCCCGGGGCAGCCGTGGCGATCGTCACCTGGGGGTGCGCCTGGGCGAAGGCGTCCAGCGCCGGGAAGCGCGTGCCGACCAGTAGCAGGCGTTGCGGGGTGAAGCGTTCGAGCAGGGCCGCCAGGGCTTGCTGCGGCGTGCGTTGGGAAAAACCGTCGGTCATTGCCAATCCTCGTTCAAGTCGTCCAAGACTAGCGGGCCGCGGCGTGTGGGCAAAGAGGCATGTGACCACGTCGTGGCTTATTGCTGGCAGGGTTGGAAAGCGCGGTCTTTACTCCCAGAGATCGGCCTTATGCCGATTCCCCCTAGGAGAAGCAATGAAATGAGCATAGTACGCACAGCGTTACCCCTGGTACTGCTCACCAGTGTGTTGACTGGTTGTGCAGGTTTGCAAAAAACCGACTGGCCGAAATGTGCCGCCGTCGGGGGTGTAGGCGGCGCCGCTTTGGGCGCTATTGAAAGTTCCAGCTGGGCTGGCTGGGGTGCGTTGCTGGGCGGTGGCCTGGCGGCGGGCTATTGCTGGGCCCATGGCGATGGCGACGAGGATGGCGACGGCGTGCCGGATAGCCGTGACAAGTGCCCGGGCACCCCGCGTGGTGTGCAGGTCGATGCCAACGGGTGCCCGCCTGAGCCGGTAGCGGTGGTGGAAGAAGTGGTGGTGCAGAAGGAAGAAGTCATCGTCATCCGCGATGTGCACTTCGAGTTTGATTCCGCGCGCCTGACCGCCAGTGACAAAGAGCGCCTCAATACCATTTCCACGCGTCTGAAGCAGGAAGCGCCATCCGCTCGCCTGAGCGTCAGCGGCCATACCGACAGCGTTGGCTCCGACAGCTACAACCAGAAACTGTCCGAGCGCCGCGCCCATTCGGTGACCGATTACCTGGTCGAGAGCGGTGTACCGCGCAGCAGCTTCGTTTCGGTGGTCGGTGCCGGTGAAACCCAACCGGTAGCTGACAATGCCACGGCCGACGGGCGTGCCATGAACCGCCGTACCGAAATCAAGATCCAGCGCTAAGGCGGCATGCGCCCGTGCCTTGGGCAGTGGCACGGGCGCGTCTTCATGCCGGTCAGCCGTTTGTGGCCAATGACACAGGAGCATTCAGCATGAGTGTGACGTCGAAGGCGGCGCTGCCGTTGTTGGTGGCTGCCAGCCTGCTCGCGGGCTGCGCTACCCACAGCGATGGTAGCGCACCGCTCAACCAAAGGACCTGGCCCATCTGCAGCCTGCTGGGCGGCCTGGCTGGTGGTGACCTGGGCGCTATTGAAAGTTCTACCTGGGCCGCAGCTGGCGGCGCTCTGGGCGCCATCGCCGGGGGGTTGATCTGTTACGCCCAGGATGGTGACGAAGATGGCGACGGTATTTTCGACCGCCGCGATCATTGCCCCGATACCCCCGCCAACACCGCAGTCGACCACATGGGGTGCCCCCTGAAGGTATACCCGGCAGCGCCGCCTGCCACTGCACCTGAGCCCTCGCCAGAGGTGATCATCCTCGATGACAACGGCGCGGTGATGTTTGCTTTCGATTCCGCCGACCTGACCCCGGCGGCGCAGCAACGCCTGCAAGGCCTGGTGGCAAAACTCGACTCGCCGACGATAGCCAAGGTGAGTGTGATCGGGCACACCGACAACGTGGGTTCCGATAGCTACAACCAGGCGCTTTCCGAGCGCCGTGCCAGCAGCGTTGCGGAGTACCTGATCAGTCAGGGCCTGGAGCCTGGCAAGGTCACCAGCCAGGGCCGCGGAGAAAGCCAGCCGATCACCGATAACGAAAGCGAGGAGGGCCGCGCGCGCAACCGACGGGTGGAGCTGCACCTCAACTGAGCGGTGCTGGCGCCTGACTTGACATTGCAGTTAATGTGGGTCGCACGGCCCGCTCGAACGGGCCGCCTCGACATAACAACATTCAATAGGGGGCGGGGTATGAAGTTCATCCTGGGCCTGGGCAAGGTCTTGACGGTCGCTTTCTGGGGTGTGGTGTTGTTCAATCAGTTGATGCCACAACCTGTGCCTTTCAATCTGTTGATCAATGCCGCTGGCATCGTCCTGTTCGGCTTGCACCTGCTCGAGGTGCTGTTCTTCAATGGCAGCCTGCGTGGGCGCAGCCACCGCTGGTTCGACCGTTTGCAGATCCTGCTGACAGGTATCTTCCATGTCATGTCCATTCCCCGTGCGCAGGAGGCGCCCCGAAATGCGTAATCTGATGTTGCTGGCCATGTTGGCCGCTCCCTTGGCCCAGGCTGAAAGCCTGGAGGTCGCCGCCAATTCCATGCTGCGCCTGCCCGACAAGTCGGCCAGCGTGCACTTCACGCACCTGCGTGTCGCGGATGCGGCAACCCTGCTGCTGCCTGCCTCGCTTGCGCAATTGACGGTCGACCAGCTGGAACTGGGGCGTGATGCGCGCATCGCCATCGCACCCTCCGATAGCCCCTTGGTGATCGAGGCGCGTAGCGCGAAGTTGGGTGAGGGCAGTGAATTCAGTGCCCCCGGGGCGGCGGGTAGTTATCAGCGGGCAGCTCGCCCGGGCCGCAGCCTAGACCTGAAACTGGCTGAAGTGGATGCCGAGCGGGTGGCGATCGATGCCCGTGGTGGCGCGGGCGCGCCCGGTTATGTGGGGCTTGATGGTGGCAACGGCCAGGCAGGTGGCTGCACCTGGGGCCAGGCCAGCCGTGGGGCCAATGGCGATAACGGCGGCAACGGGCATGATGGCGCGCCGGGAGGGCGCATTCGCCTGAGCGTGCCGCAGGGCTTCCCGCAAGAGCGCGTTGTCGTGCGCCTGGATGGTGGCGCCCCAGGCAAGCCCGGGGCGGCGGGCAAGGCGGGTAAAGGGGGGGCTAGCAAAGGTTGCCTAGTGTACAGCACCGATGCTGGCGCCAATGGCCGGCCTGGGCAGCCTGGGCAGCCCGGCCTGGCAGGCGCCGCAGGTGAGCTGATTCTGCAGCACCTCTGAACACTGTGGGCGGCATCCTTTGTGGGAGCGGCCTTGTGTCGCGATTGGGCCGCGAAGCGGCCCCAGGGTTTCAGTACTGATACGCAAATCGGGGGGGCTGTTTCGCAGCCCAATCGCGACACAAGGCCGCTCCCACAGGTATCGCGCAAGTTTTCAGATAATAAGCAAGGTCATTGCCCTGCCAGCCTCCGAGAGCTGTCAGATCATCAGGCGCGAACTGGCCACAGCGACCACTGCCAGGCCCAGCAGCAGGTTGATCCCCACCATCCGCCGAATCCGCCCCAGCACCGCCGCACCCGTCGCCCAGTCCTCGGCCTGCACCGCCGTCTTCAGCTCCGGCAGCAGCAACGCCTGGATGCGCATGAACAAGGCAAACATGGCGATGCCGCCACCGATCATTACCTGCACGTACTTCGGTGCAGTCTCGAAGCCGCTGAAACGCATGTGCAACATGCCGATACCACTTATCGCCAAAATCGCCACCGCCAGCCAGACCCAGCCGAAGAAGCGTCGGAAAACTTCCACCCACAGCCGCAGCCGCGCAGGCCCTTCAAGGGCTGCAACCGTTGCCGGGCGCAGTACCAGCCAGGCGAAGAACATGCCGCCCACCCATACCAGGGCGGCCAGAACATGCAGTGTGTAGGGCAGGGCAAAGGCGAGCATCCGGATCTCCATGCGGCATAAAGGGCAATAGCGGGGTATGATAGCCGCCCATGCGAAACACTGAAAATATATCCAGCCCTACGGGCGCCTGCAGACCATGATCAGCAACGAACTCAAAGCCACCATCCAGGGCGCCTACTCGCGTTTTCTCGAAGCCAAGAGCCTCAAGCCTCGCTATGGCCAGCGCCTGATGATCGCCGAAGTGGCCAAGGTGCTTGGCGACATTGCCTGCGACGATGAGGGCCGCCGTGCCGGCGAGCCTGCCGTGGTTGCCGTGGAGGCGGGCACCGGTACCGGCAAGACGGTGGCCTACAGCCTGGCCGCCATCCCGGCCGCCAAGGCCGCTGGCAAACGCCTGGTGATCGCCACCGCTACCGTGGCCCTGCAAGAGCAGATCGTCTTCAAGGACCTGCCCGACCTGATGCGCAACAGCGGGCTCAACTTCAGCTTCGCCCTGGCCAAAGGCCGTGGCCGCTACCTGTGCCTGTCCAAGCTCGACATCCTCCTGCAGGAGGGCCACGCCCAGTCGGCCACTGCCCAGTTGTTCGAGGAAGAGGGCTTTCGCATCGAGGTCGACGAGCGCAGCCAAAAGCTGTTCAACAGCATGATCGAGAAGCTTGCCGGCAACCGCTGGGACGGTGACCGTGACAGCTGGTCGGAAGCTCTGGAAGACCAGGACTGGGCCCGCCTGACCACCGACCATAGCCAGTGCACCGGCCGCCACTGCCCGAATTTCCAGCAGTGCGTGTTCTACAAGGCCCGTGAAGGCATGGGCAAGGTAGACGTGATCGTTACCAACCACGACATGGTGCTGGCCGACCTGGCCCTGGGCGGGGGTGCAGTGTTGCCCGACCCGCGCGACACCATGTACGTATTCGACGAAGGCCACCACCTGCCAGACAAGGCCATCGGCCACTTCGCTCATTATTCGCGCCTGCGCTCCACCGCAGACTGGCTGGAACAGACCGCCAAGAACCTGACCAAGCTGCTGGCCCAGCACCCGCTGCCCGGCGACCTGGGCAAGTACATCGAGCAGGTGCCAGAGCTGGCGCGGGAAGTGCGTACCCAGCAGCAGTTCATGTTCACCCTCTGCGAGCAGGTCGCCGACTTCCGCCCCAGTGAAGACACCGAGGGCCGCGAACGCCCGCGCTATCGGTTCGAAGGCGGCGTCGTGCCGGAACAGATGCGCGAAGTGGGCATCGAGCTGAAGAAGGGTTTTGCCCGCCTCAACGACCTGTTCACCCGCCTGGCCGACCTGCTCAAGGAAGGCATGGACGGCGAGGTGAATATTGGCATCGCCAGCCACCAGGCCGAGGAGTGGTACCCGTTGTTCGGCAGCCTGGTCACCCGTGCCCAGGGCAACTGGGAATTGTGGACGGCCTTTACCGCCGAAGACCCGGAAGACAGCCCGCCCATGGCTCGCTGGCTGACGCTGGCCGAGAGCGGTGCGATGTTCGACATCGAAGTCAACGCCAGCCCGATCCTCGCCGCCGAGATGCTTCGCCGCAGCCTGTGGAGCGTTGCACACGGTGCGCTGGTGACGTCGGCGACGTTGACTGCGCTGGGCAAGTTCGACCGCTTCCGCATGCGCTCCGGTTTACCGCGTGATGCGATGACCTGTGTGGTGCCCAGCCCGTTCGTGCACGGCGACGCTGGCCTGTTGCGGGTGCCCGACCTCAAGGCCGACCCACGCGACGCGGCGGCACACACCGCGGCAATCATCCGCGAGCTGCCGAACATCGTCGAAGATGCCCGTGGCGCGCTGGTGCTGTTCTCCTCGCGCAAGCAGATGCAGGATGTGTTCGATGGCCTGGACCGTGACTGGCGCAAGCTGGTCCTGATCCAGGGCAACCTGTCCAAGCAGGAAACCCTCAACAAGCACAAGGCGCGGGTCGACGATGGCCAGCACAGCGTGCTGTTCGGCCTGGCAAGCTTTGCCGAGGGTGTCGACCTGCCTGGCGCCTATTGCGAGCATGTGGTGATTGCCAAGATTCCATTTGCCGTGCCCGATGACCCGGTCGAAGCCGCACTGGCGGAGTGGATCGAAGCCCGCGGCGGTAACCCGTTCATGGAAATTGCCGTACCCGACGCCTCGCTGAAGCTGATCCAGGCCTGCGGGCGCCTGCTGCGTACCGAGCAGGATCGCGGTGTCATCACCTTGCTTGACCGGCGCCTGGTCACCCAGCGCTACGGCAAGGCTATTCTCAATGCGCTGCCGCCGTTCCGGCGGGAGATTTCCTGACCGCCGGAGCACTTGCTCCGGCGCGTTGTCCATTACTCAGTCTTGGCCCCGTAAGGGGCCTGAAGGAGAGCCCCAGCCTTATGGTCCGCCTCACCCTGCCCGCCGTTTTCGCCCTGTTGTTCAGCTCGCCCTTGCTGGCCGGGCAGCAGACGCTGTTCAGCTTCGTGCGCCCGGCCTCGGTGGTCAATGTGGTGACCGAGGATGCCGGCATGCCGCAGTACAACGCGGAGCAAACGGCCGAGGGCGAGGTGTTGCGGCGTGTGGTGTTCAACCCGGTCGAGCGGCCCACCCTGCGGCTGAGCCCGCAAGGCGGGGCGTGGGATTGGTCCGCCGGGCAGTTCCTCACGTTGCGCATGCAAAGCGCAATGGACTGGGCGCTGACGGTGGATGTGACTGTGCAAGGCAGCGATGGCCGCACCTTGACCAGCCGCGTTGACCTGCCGGCGGGCCCCGCGCAAACCGTGATGGTGCCGCTGACGGCCAGCTCGCCGCTGAGCCAGGGCATGCGCGCCGGCCCACCCATGCCGTGGAATCATGGTGGCCAGCGCTTGCTGCTGACCAGCAGCGCGGGCGCGGTAGACCTCAAGCAGGTGGCCTCGGTCAGCCTGAGCATCCCCAGCCCCAAGGTGGCGCAGAACCTGCTGATCGAGCGGGTGGGCATTCAGGATGACGACCAGGCCTACAAGGCGGCCTATACGGATCTGATCGATGCCTATGGCCAGTCCACGCGCGGCAATTGGCCCGAGAAGGTTGCCAATGACGAGCAGCTCAAGGCCGCCGATACGCGTGAACAGCAGCAGCTCAAGGGCTGGCTGACTGAACGCGGCAAGCAGCAACTCGATGGCTACGGCGGGCTGCTGGCAGGGCCGGCCTTCGAGGCCAAGGGCTTCTTTCGCACCGAAAAGCGTGATGGCCGCTGGTACCTGGTAACGCCGGAGGGGCACCCGTTCTATTCCCTGGGGGTGAATGCCGTCGCCGCAGACGGCGGGCGTACTTACGTCGCCGGCCGTGAAGGCATGTTCAAGGCGTTGCCGGGCGAGGCCGATGCACTGGCCGCATTCTACGGCGAGGGCAACAACGACGATGGCAATGCCTCGTCGCAAGGGCGCCACTTCAAGCAAGGGCGCTGGTTCGATTTTTATGCCGCCAACGTGCAGCGTACCTACGGCAAACCCTGCCCGCCTGCCGCAGAAGGGCAGCCCGCCAACTGCCCGCCACTGGTCCTGGACGCTGCCCGCTGGCAAACGCATGCGCTGGACCGTTTGCAGGCCTGGGGCTTCAACACGGTCGGCAACTGGAGCGAGCCCGCCCTGGGCCTGGCCAAGCGCATGCCCTACACCCTGCCGCTGTCGATCGTGGGTGATTACGCCAGCATCAGCACCGGCATGGACTGGTGGGGCAGCATGCCCGACCCGTTCGACCCGCGTTTCGCCATGGCCACTGAGCGCGCCGTGGCCATTGCCGCCCGTGATCACCGTGACGACCCTTGGCTGATCGGCTACTTCGCCGACAACGAGCTGGCGTGGGCTGCCCCAGGCAGCGACCCTAAAGCCCGGTATGGCCTGGCCTACGGCACTTTGCGCCTGACCACCGATGTACCGGCCAAGCGCGCCTTCCTCAAGCAGTTGCGTGACAAGTACCGCAACCAGCAAGGGCTGTCCAAGGCCTGGGGCATCGAACTGACCGCCTGGGAGCTCATGGAAGACCCGGGCTTCGAGGCGCCGTTGCCCGACCCGCAACACCCGGAAATCGAGCGCGACTACCAGCACTTCCAGCAGGTGTTCGCCGAGACTTACTTCAAGACCATTGCCGATTCATTGAAGTGGCATGCCCCCAATCACCTGCTGCTCGGTGGCCGCTACGCGGTGAGCACGCCGGAGGCGGTCAAGGCCTGTGCCGAGTTCTGCGATGTGCTCAGCTTCAACTTCTATACCCTCAAGCCGCAGGACGGCTACGACTTCGCCATTCTGGCCGAGCTGGACAAGCCGGTGCTGGTGTCCGAGTTCCAGTTCGGTTCGCGTGATCGCGGCCCGTTCTGGCCGGGGCCGCTGGAGTTGGCGCGGGAAGAAGACCGCGGCCCGGCTTACGGCAACTTCCTCAAGGCGGCCCTGGCGCAACCGATGATCGTCGGCGCGCACTGGTTCCAGTACCTTGACCAGCCAGCCAGCGGTCGCCTGCTTGACGGCGAAAACGGCCACCTCGGACTGGTGGCGATCACCGATGTGCCATACCCGGGGTTTGTCGACGCCGTGCGTAAGAGCAACCTGCAGGTGATGGACCAATTGCGCACACAGTTGGAAAAACCGGCTCCCTGAGCACAAGCTACCGTTCGTCGCGACCATTTGGCCCAAGCCAGTTTGCAAAACACCCAACTACTGAAACAATGCACACCTTTTTTGGACATGGTCGTACGGAGTACAGCGGGTGCAGATCCAGGGTCACTATGAGCTGAAGTTCGAAGCCGTGCGCGAAGCCTTTGCCGCGCTGTTCGAAGATTCCCAGGAGCGTGGCGCTGCGCTGTGCATCCAGGTCGGTGGCGAAACCGTCGTCGACCTGTGGGCCGGCAGTGCCGACAAGGATGGCCAGCAGGCCTGGCACAGCGATACCATCGCCAACCTGTTCTCCTGCACCAAGACCTTTACCGCCGTCACCGCCCTGCAACTGGTGGGCGAGGGCAAATTGGCCCTCGATGCCCCTGTGGCCAACTACTGGCCCGAGTTTGCCCAGGCCGGTAAACAGTCGATCACCTTGCGCCAGCTGCTCAGCCACCGCGCCGGCTTGCCGGCCATCCGTGAGCTGCTGCCCGCTGAAGCCCTGTACGACTGGCATGCCATGGTCAATGCCCTGGCGGCTGAAACACCATGGTGGGCACCCGGTAGCGAACACGGTTATGCCGCCATCACCTACGGCTGGCTGATCGGCGAGCTGATTCGCCGCGCCGATGGCCGTGGCCCTGGCGACTCGATCGTGGCCCGCACCGCCCGCCCGCTGGGGTTGGACTTCCATGTTGGCCTGGCAGACGAGGAGTTCTACCGCGTGGCGCACATCGCCCGTGGCAAAGGCAACCCCGGGGATGCCGCCGCGCAGCGCTTGCTGCAGGTGACCATGCGCGAACCCGAGGCGCTGTCGACCCGTGCTTTCACCAACCCGCCGGCGATCCTGACCAGCACCAACAAGCCGGAATGGCGGCGCATGCAACAGCCAGCGGCCAATGGCCATGGCAATGCCCGCAGCCTGGCGGGCTTCTATGCCGGTTTGCTGGACGGCAGCCTGCTCGAATCTGAACTGCTGGATGAGCTCACCCGCGAGCACAGCCTCGGCCAGGACCGCACCTTGCTCACCCAGACCCGCTTTGGCCTGGGTTGCATGCTCGACCAGCCCGATGTGGCCAATGCCACCTTTGGCCTCGGCGCCCGCGCCTTCGGCCACCCAGGTGCTGGTGGCTCGGTCGGTTTTGCCGACCCGGAGCACGACGTGGCCTTCGGTTTCGTGGTCAATACACTTGGTCCCTACGTGCTCATGGATCCACGAGCCCAGAAACTGGTCCGTGTTCTTGCCAGTTGCCTTTGATCGGGTAATGCGGGTATTGCCCCGCCCCTTTGACTATCCTCAATGCCAACGCCTCATGTGCGTTGGCAAAATCTCTTTCTAATTCATGGTGTATCGCTGATGTCTTCACATAAAACCTTAGCACTCGCCCTGTGCCTGACCGCCGTTACCGGCTGCGCCAGTCATTCTCCGGACGGCTCCAAGGAAGGTGGCTCCAGCTGGTGGCCTTTCGGTTCCGATAAGGTCGCCGAGCAGGAAGTGAAGGCAGCCGTCACCGAAAAAGTAGCCAAGGCCGATGCCAAGTCCGAAAGCGCCAGCCGCTGGTGGTGGCCGTTCGGCGGCGATGACAAGCAAGCCAAAGGGCCGGTCGTGCCGAAGATCGACCAGAAGGCCACCCAGGCCTGGCTGGACGAGTATGAGCCCAAGCTGCGCGAAGCCATCAAGGACAGCAAGCTGGAGCTGGAGCGCCGCGACAATGTGCTGGCGGTCACCCTGCCGGTGGACAGCTCGTACAACCCTGATCGCCCGAACATGCTGCTGCCAATGACCCTCGGCCCGATCACCCGTGTGGCCAAGACCGTCGAAGGCGACCCCAAGACTGCCGTGCTGGTACTGGGCCATGCCGACAGCAGCGGCGTTGCCGCTGCCAACCAGAAGCTCAGCCTGGAACGCGCCGCTTCGGTATCGGCCATCTTCCGCCTTAGCGGCCTGCAGCGTGACCGCCTGACGCTCAAGGGCATGGGCTCGGTGATGCCACGTGCCGCCAACGACAGCATCGAGGGCCGTGCCCTGAACCGCCGCGTGGAAATGCTGCTGACCCCGCAGAACACCATGGTCGCACTGTTGGCCAAGTACCAGCAGGCCGCCCCGGCACCTGTCCCGGCCTCGATGGTTGCGGTGCAGGATGCCAAGGCACCTGCAGCCAAGGCCGTCGACAGCAAGCCAGCAGCCAAGAAGCCAGCAGCCAAGAAGCCTGCGGCGAAGAAACCTGTTGCCAAGGCCAAGGCCCCTGCCAAGACCACGGCCAAGAAAACAGCTGCGCCGGCCAAGGCAGCCGCCAAGCCTGCCGCCAAGAAAGCTACCGCTGACAAGAAAGTAGCTGCCAACAGCCCTGCGAAGACCAACTGATCGTCAAGGAAACGCAGCAATGACCCAATCCCTGGCCGATATGCGCCGCGACTACACCCGTGATGGCCTGGCCGAAGCCCAGGCCCCGGGGGAGCCGTTCGCTTTGTTCCACCAGTGGTTTGCCGATGCGGTGAAGACCGAGCAGGTACCGGTGGAAGCCAATGCCATGACCCTGGCGACTGTGGACGGCGAAGGCCGCCCACATTGCCGCGTACTGTTGTTGAAGGGGCTCGATGAGCAGGGCTTTACCTTCTTCACCAACTACGAGAGCGCCAAGGGCCAGCAACTGCAGGCCAACCCTTTTGCGGCCATGACCTTCTTCTGGCCGGCGCTGGAGCGCCAGGTGCGCATCGAAGGGCGGGTGGAAAAGGTCACGGCCAAGGAGTCGGACGACTACTACCAGGTGCGCCCGCTGGGCAGCCGCCTGGGCGCCTGGGCTTCGCCGCAGAGCCGGGTGATTGCCGGTCGTGAAGAGCTGGAGGGCCTGGTCAAGGCCACCGAAGCGCGCTTCTCCGACACCCAGCCGCACTGCCCGGAGCACTGGGGTGGTTATCGCCTGTTGCCTGAGCGCATCGAGTTCTGGCAGGGGCGGGCGAGCCGCCTGCATGACCGGTTGAACTACCGGCTGGTGGATGGGCAATGGCTGCGGGAGCGGCTGGCACCCTGAGAATTTGGGGCCGCAAAGCGGCCCCAGTGATCCACCAGACTACCCCGGATACCCCGCCGCCTCGCGCTCCAACCACCCCGCCAGTTGCTTGCGCCCCACCTTC
Source organism: Pseudomonas sp. TSO6 (assembly GCF_056098905.1). Lineage (NCBI taxonomy): Bacteria > Pseudomonadati > Pseudomonadota > Gammaproteobacteria > Pseudomonadales > Pseudomonadaceae > Pseudomonas > Pseudomonas sp. TSO6. The sequence continues at coordinate 148,428 of NZ_JBLZWV010000015.1, forward strand.
TCCTGCCGCGCCTGCGCCAATTTTTCCAGCATGAACGTGCGCTTTTCAGGGTCAGCCCCCGCCAGCGACAACGCCAGGTCACGGTCCATCCAGCGGCGCATGCGTACATACAGCCACCAATGGAAATACAGCCCGGCAACGGTGGTGACCACGACGATGAAGTAATCCATGGCTATCCTTGGTCTCAATTGAAGAGCCTCTGGCACAACCGCACAGGCTGTACCCCGGCTGAATGAAAACAATTTTATTACGTTTGTACCGTGACAGCCGTCAACGTGCAGCGTCTAATGAGCACCTGACTTATGGAGACTTTACCCATGCGTAAATCCGCTTTGCTGGTGGCGACCTTTACCACCATGTCGCTGCTGCTGGGGGGCTGTGCCTCGAGCCTGACCGGTGACAGCTACTCCCGTGATGAAGCCCGCCGCGTGCAAACCGTGCGCATGGGCACCATCGAATCCCTGCGCCCGGTCAAGATCGAAGGTACCAAGACCCCGATCGGCGGTGGCGCTGGCGCCATCGTTGGTGGCGTAGCCGGCAGTGCTGTAGGCGGTGGCCGTGGCAGCATTGTTGCAGCCGTGATCGGTGCCGTGGCCGGTGGCCTGGCCGGTTCCGCTGCAGAAGAAGGCCTGACCCGCACCCAAGGCGTCGAAATCACCGTGCGTGAGGACGATGGCAGCATGCGTGCCTACGTGCAGGCCGTGCAGGAGAACGAAATCTTCCGCGTTGGCGACCGCGTGCGCATCATGACTGTTGATGGCACCAGCCGCGTTTCGCACTGACCGTCGCGCAGTAAAACAAAACCCCGACATGGCTGCTGCCAGTCGGGGTTTTTTCATGGTTCAGCCACGTCAACCAACACGGGTTTTGCGGCTGGCCATGGCGATGACGGCGTAGCCGATCACTGCGGCGAAGAACGAGCCGGTAAGAATACCCATGCGGTCCATGCCGGCGTAATCGCTGCTACCCGGAGCGAAGGCGAGCGAGCCAACGAACAGGCTCATGGTGAAGCCGATGCCGCAGAGTATCGCTACCCCCAGTATTTGCCCCCAGCCGGCACCCTCAGGCAGCGCGGCCAGGCGCAGCTTGACCGCCAGCCAGGACAGGCCGAAAACGCCCACGGTCTTGCCCAGCAGCAGGCCAACCGCAATGCCCATCGGCACCGGGTGGGTGAAGCTGTCTACGCTCATGCCTGCCAGCGAGACGCCGGCATTGGCGAAGGCAAAAATCGGCAAAATGGCATAAGCGACCCAAGGATGCAGGGCATGCTCAAGGGACAGCAGTGGCGAAGTCTCGGCGTTGCGGGTACGCAGCGGGATGCACAAGGCCAAGGCGACACCGGCCAGCGTGGCATGTACGCCACTCTTGAGTACGCAGACCCACAGGATCAGGCCAACGATCATGTACGGCCCAAGCTTGACCACGCCAAGCCGGTTCATCGCTACCAGCGCCACCAGGCAGGCCGCAGCCAGTAGCAGCGACACGCTCGACAGGGTCCCGGAGTAGAACAGGGCGATGACGATGATCGCGCCCAGGTCGTCGATGATCGCCAAAGTCATCAGGAACAGCTTCAGCGATACCGGTACGCGTTTGCCCAGCAGGGCCAGCACGCCAAGGGCGAAGGCGATGTCGGTGGCAGTGGGGATCGCCCAGCCGGCCACGGCCGCCGGGTTGTCGCGGTTGATGAACCAGTAGATCAGTGCAGGCACCACCATGCCGCCCACAGCAGCAGTGGCAGGCAGGATCACCTGGGCAGGTTTGGACAGGTGGCCGTCGACCACCTCGCGCTTGACCTCAAGGCCGATGAGCAGGAAGAACAGGGCCATGAGGCCGTCATTGATCCACAGCAACAAAGGCTTGGCGATATTCAGCGCGCCGACCTGGACGGCGACGGGCACATCGAGCAGCCCGCTGTACAGGTAGGACAGTGGCGAGTTGTTGATGATCAGTGCCATAACGGCGGCGGCGATCAGCAGCAGGCCGCTGGCGGCTTCAAGCTGGAAGAAACGGGTAAACAGGCTACGCACGGGCTATAGGCTCTCCATGAGCAGTTTACGAATGGAACGGGCGTACACCCTAGCCTGTGACGATATGCTTTAAAACAAAAACTATATTCGTTTTTATTATATGGTGTTGCCGGCTAGGCTGAGTGAAGCCTAGATGCAGATGGGAGGAAAGGGGGGAGGGAAAGTCTGATGTTTGGGTCGGATATTTCTGATCCCTGTCAGGGCCTCTTCCCGGGCTCGCCCGCTCCCACAGGTACTGCACAGTTTTCAAATACTGTGCAGTACCTGTGGGAGCGGGTTCATCGAGGCGTCGAACCGCCGCGAAAGGGCCCCTGCAGGCGATACAAAATTACAGGCCGAGCATGTCCCGCGCTACCGCCTCGGCGATACGGATACCGTCCACGCCCGCCGACAGAATCCCGCCCGCGTAGCCGGCGCCTTCACCTGCCGGGAACAGGCCTTTCAGGTTCAGGCTCTGGTAGTCCTCACCGCGGGTAATGCGCAGTGGCGACGAGGTCCGCGTCTCGATCCCGGTCAACACCGCATCATGCAGGTTGTAGCCCTTGATCTGCCGGTCGAACGCTGGCAGTGCTTCACGGATTGCCTCAATGGCAAAGTCCGGCAGGCTCGGCGCCAGGTCACCCAGGGTCACGCCTGGCTTGTAGGACGGCTCGACACTGCCCAGCGCGGTCGACGGCCGGCCTGCGACAAAGTCACCCACCAGCTGCGCCGGGGCCTGGTAGTTGCTGCCCCCCATTTCATAAGCGAGGGTTTCCAGGCGTTCCTGCAGTTCGATACCGGCCAGCGGGCCGTCCGGGTAGTCGCGCTCGGGGTCAATGCCGACGACGATGCCAGAGTTGGCGTTGCGCTCGTTACGCGAGTACTGGCTCATACCGTTGGTGACGACCCGGCCTGGCTCGCTGGTGGCCGCGACCACGGTGCCACCCGGGCACATGCAGAAGCTGTATACCGAGCGGCCGTTCTTGGCGTGGTACACCAGCTTGTAGTCGGCGGCGCCGAGTTTCGGGTGGCCGGCGTACTTGCCTAGGCGCGCTTTGTCGATCAGCGTTTGCGGGTGCTCGATACGGAAGCCGACCGAGAACGGCTTGGCTTCCATATACACACCCTTGGCATGCAGCATGCGGAAGGTGTCGCGGGCGCTGTGGCCAAGGGCCAGGACCACATGGCGCGAGTGCAGCTGTTCGCCACTCTCCAGCACCACGCCGGTCAGCTGGCCGTCTTCGACCAGCAGGTCGGTGACCTTTTCCTGGAAGCGTACTTCTGCGCCGAGGGCGATCATGTCCTGGCGCATCTGCTCGACCATGCCGGTGAGGCGGAAAGTGCCGATGTGCGGTTTGTTGATGTACAGGATCTCGTCCGGCGCACCGGCCTTGACGAACTCTTCCAGCACTTTGCGGCCGTGGTGCTGCGGGTCCTTGATCTGGCTGTACAGCTTGCCGTCAGAGAAAGTACCGGCGCCGCCTTCGCCGAACTGTACATTGGACTCTGGGTTGAGCACGCTTTTGCGCCACAGGCCCCAGGTGTCCTTGGTGCGCTGGCGCACTTCCTTGCCACGTTCGAGGATGATCGGCTTGAAGCCCATCTGCGCCAACAGCAGGCCGGCGAAGATGCCGCACGGGCCGAAACCGACCACGATCGGGCGTTCCTGCACGTCGGCCGGGGCGTGGCCGACATACTTGTAGGTCACGTCCGGTGCCGGGCCGATGTTGTGATCGTCGGCGAACTTGTCGAGCAGTTCGGCTTCGTTGCTGGCTTCGAGGTCGATGGTGTAGATGAACAGCAACTCGCTGTTCTTCTTGCGCGCATCGTAGCTGCGCTTGAACAGGTTGAAGCTGAGCAGTTGCTCGTCGCGGATGCCCAGGCGCTGGACGATGGCTTCACGCAGCGCTTCGTCGGGATGGTCCAGGGGCAGCTTGAGTTCGGTGATTCGTAGCATGGCAGGGTCCAGTATCCCGGCCATGGGCGGCCGGCGGCTTTACACAAACCGCCAAGTATAAGCTGTTAGCCGCCCCGACTGGCAGGATAAAAGCACCCGGCGATCAGTTGTCGCGCGCGCCGCCGTAGTAGCCGCAGCCCTGCAGGGTCTTGCCGTCGATGCGCAGCTCGGCACGCAGGTGGTGGATGGCGCCCGTGGCGCTGTCTACGCAGCGCTGCGGCGCGACCCACAGTTCCACGTGCTGGCCGTTGGCTTCGCTGGTAAGGGTCAGGCCGCCGCCGGGTACTTCCTCTTCCAGAAACGGCAGGGGCAAAGGCTGCTGGCCCACGCGACTGAGCACCATGCCCTTGCCGCTGGCCTTGATGTCCCACTCGGGTTCATGACCATTGGCGCGCAGGGTCAGCTGCTTGAAGTTGGGGTCTTCGCAGGCGCGCGTGGAGGGTTCCAGGCGGTACAGGCGGCGCACTTCCAGCTGGCCGTCGTTGTTGGCCTGCTTGCTGCCGGTGAGGCGGCCACGGACGTCGGCGAACAGTTTGTCGTTGGCGTCTTTGGCGAGGTTGGCGGCCTCCTGCAGGATGCCGGTGGCGCCGACGTCGTTGATCACGAACGTGCGGTTTTCGCTGCACGGCTTGAACAGCAGCTGGCCACCGGCGGCACGCAGTTCGCCCTGCATGCGCGTGGTGCCGATATTCGGGTCGCTTGGCGCGTCAGCCATGAGCTGGCAGCCGGCGAACAGGGGCAGCAGGGCGGTGAGCAGCAGGGTGGGGGTGAGGCGCATCGGGCGAACTCCGGGAATCTTTGGCAAAGAGCTGGCCACGTTACTCAGGCCGGCGGTGGATCTCAAGTTAATGGTTACCAGTGCCGGCCTCTTCGCGGGCTCGCCCGCCCCCACGGGTACCGTGGGTTTCTGTGGGAGCGTGCAAGCCCGCGAAGAGGCCGACACTGCAGATACATTTCTGGCAGGCATGAAAAAGGGCCCGAACAGACTGTGTGAAAACCTAGCAATCTGCCCGGCCCTTTAAGAGAATGCTCCGTATCGAAAGATACGGAGCATTTTTCGTTATGGCCTACATACAAGGAGAGTCCCGCAGTCAGACCAGCCTTTTCCC
>NZ_JBLZWV010000016.1:0-25942 GCF_056098905.1 Pseudomonas sp. TSO6
TGGGTGCCAAGCAAATGATGCAACTGATGGGCTGAAGAGCCTTTTTCAGCACAAAAACAAACGCCCCGAACAAGTCGGGGCGTTTGGTCTAGGGCCTGTCAGTGTGTTTTCACACAGTCTGCGAAGGCCCTTTTCCGATCAACCCCCCAGGTACGCGTCCCGCACCTTCGGGTCGGTCAACAGCGCTTCGCCCGTCCCCTGCATCACCACCCGGCCGTTCTCCAGCACATAGGCCCGGTCAGCGACCTTGAGCGCCTGGTTGGCATTCTGCTCCACCAGGAACACGGTCACGCCGTCGCGGCGCAGCTGTTCGATGATGTCGAAGATCTGCTGGATGATGATCGGCGCCAGGCCCAGCGAGGGCTCGTCGAGCAGCAACAGCTTGGGCTTGCTCATCAGCGCCCGGCCAATGGCGAGCATCTGCTGCTCGCCACCAGACATGGTGCCGCCACGCTGGATATAGCGCTCCTTCAGGCGCGGGAACAGCTGCAACACCTTGTCCAACTGCTCCTGATAGTCGCCCTTGTTGGTGAAGAAGCCACCCATCGCCAGGTTTTCCTCGACGGTCAGGCGGGCGAACACGCGGCGGCCTTCAGGCACCACGGCAATGCTCTTGCGCATGATGTGCGAGGACGGCTGGCCGACCAGTTCTTCACCCAGGTACTTGATGCTGCCACTGTGCGCCTGCGGCGAGCCGCACAGGGTCATCAGCAAGGTCGACTTGCCGGCGCCGTTGGCACCGATCAGGGTGACGATCTCGCCCTGGTTGATCTCCACGTTCACGCTGTGCAGCGCCTGGATCTTGCCGTAGAAGGTGGAAACGTTTTCGAACTTCAGCATTTACGCTTCCCCCAGGTAGGCTTTGATCACATCAGGGTTGTCGCGGATCTCTTCCGGCGTGCCGTGGGCCAGGGGGGTGCCCTGGTTGATCACCACGATATGGTCGGAGATGCTCATCACCAGCTTCATGTCGTGCTCGATCAGCAGCACGGTGACGTTGTGCGACTCACGCAGGTAGGCGATCAGTGCCTTGAGGTCTTCGGTTTCCTTCGGGTTCAGGCCCGCGGCCGGTTCGTCGAGCATGATGATGCGCGGCTGGGTCATCATGCAGCGGGCGATTTCCAGGCGGCGTTGCTGGCCGTAGGCCAGGGTGCCGGCGGTACGGTTGGCGAATTCGGTCAGGTTGACCTTCTCCAGCCAGTACTGCGCGCGTTCCATGGCCTCCTTCTCGCTGCGGCGGAAGCTGGGGGTCTTGAACAGGCCGGCGAAGAAGTTGGTGTTCAGGTGACGGTGCTGGGCGATCAGCAGGTTTTCCAGCGCCGTCATTTCCTTGAACAGGCGCACGTTCTGGAAGGTCCGCACCACGCCCTTGCGGGCGATCTGATGGCCGGCCAGGCCCTGGATCGGCTGGCCATCGAGCAGGATGGTGCCGCCGCTGGGCTTGTAGAAACCGGTCAGGCAGTTGAACACGGTGGTCTTGCCGGCGCCGTTTGGGCCGATCAGCGCCACCACCTGTTTTTCCTTGACGGTCAGGGCCACGCCGTTGACCGCCAACAAGCCGCCGAAGCGCATGCTCAGGCCGCTGACTTGCAGAATTTCACGGCTCATCGATGCAGCTCCATGTGTGGACGTTGCATAGGCAGCAAGCCTTGCGGACGCCAGATCATCATCAACACCATCAGCGCACCGAACATCAGCATCCGGTATTCGCTGAACTCACGCATCAGCTCGGGCAGCAGGATCATCACGATGGCCGCGAGGATCACGCCCAGTTGTGAGCCCATGCCGCCGAGCACGACGATGGCGAGGATGATCGCCGACTCGATGAAGGTGAACGACTCCGGTGTGACCAGCCCTTGGCGGGCGGCGAAGAAGCTGCCGGCAAAACCGGCGAACGCGGCGCCCAGGGTGAAAGCCGACAGCTTGATCACGGTCGGGTTCAGGCCCAGCGCACGGCAGGCGATCTCGTCTTCACGCAGGGCTTCCCAGGCGCGGCCGATCGGCATGCGCAGCAGGCGGTTGATCACGAACAGCGCGAGCAGGGCCAGCAGCAGGGCTACCAGATAGAGGAAGATGACCTTGTTGATCGAGTTGTATTCCAGCCCGAAGAACTCGTGGAATGTCTGCATGCCCTCGGCGGCACGGCGTTCGAAGGTCAGGCCGAAGAACTCCGGCTTGGGGATGTTGCTGATGCCGTTGGGGCCGCCGGTCCAGTCGGTGAGGTTGCGCAGGAACAGGCGGATGATCTCGCCGAAGCCAAGGGTCACGATCGCCAGGTAGTCACCGCGCAGGCGCAGCACCGGGAAGCCAAGCAGGAAGCCGAAGGTGGCGGCCATCAGGCCGGCAATCGGCAGGCACACCCAGAAGCTCCAGCCCAGGTAGTGCGAGAGCATGGCGTAGCTGTAGGCGCCGACGGCATAGAAGCCGACGTAACCGAGGTCGAGCAGGCCCGCCAGGCCGACCACGATGTTCAGGCCCAGGCCCAGCAACACGTAGATCAGGATCAGCGTGGCGATGTCGACCGCACCGCGCGAGCCGAAGAACGGCCACACCAGTGCCGCAACGATCAGGCCAATGATCACATAGCGCTGGGTCCTGGGCAGGGTCAGGTAGTTGCTGACGGCCGGCGGGATCAGCTTGCGATCCGAACGGCGGCCCATCACCGAACTCCACTGCTTGTCGAACAGCACGCGCAGGAACATCAACACCGAGCACACGGCGATGATGCTGATGGTGAACGAACCCTGGCTGTGCACGACCAGGCTGATGCCGTCGATGCTCAGTTTCAGGCCCAGCACCGGGAAGGCCACGGCCCAGACCAGCAAGGCGCTGAAGAACGCCTGTTTGAGATTTTTGCTCATACTTTTTCAACCTCCGGGCGGCCCAGGATGCCGGTCGGCCGGAATAGCAGGACAAGAACCAACAAGCCGAATGCCACCACGTCCTTGTACTGGTCGCCGAAGATGTCGGCGCCAAAGGCTTCGGCTACACCCAGCACCAGCCCACCGAGCATGGCGCCCGGAATGCTGCCGATGCCACCCAGCACCGCCGCGGTAAAGGCTTTGAGGCCCACCAGGAAACCGGCGTTGGGGTTGATCACCCCGTACTGCATGCTCAGCAGCACGGCCGCCACCGCCGCCAGGGCGGCACCGATGACGAAGGTGAGGGCGATGATGTTGTTGGTGTTGATGCCCAGCAGGTTGGCCATCTTGATGTCTTCGGCGCAGGCGCGGCAGGCGCGGCCCAGGCGGGAACGGGAGATGAACAGGGTAAGCAGGGTCATTGCCACGAGGGTGACCACGAACACCAGGATCTGCATGTAGCTGATCAGAACTTCCTCCGCACCGCCTGGCCCGAACGAGAAGCTTCCGGGGATCAGGTTGGGGATGGACTTGTCCTTGGAGTCTTGCGACAGCAAGACGGTGTTCTGCAGGAAGATCGACATGCCGATGGCGGAAATCAGCGGGATCAGACGGTTGCTGTTGCGCAAGGGGCGGTAGGCAACCCGTTCGATACTGTAACCATAGGCACTGGTAACGAAGATCGTCGCGACGAAGGCAACGGTCATCAGGATCGGCAGCGAATGGATGCCCATCATGGCCAGGCCCGCCAGGGCGATGAAGGCCACGTAGGAACCGATCATGTACACCTCGCCGTGGGCGAAGTTGATCATGCCAATGATGCCGTACACCATCGTGTAGCCGATGGCGATCAAGGCATAGGTGCTGCCGATGGTCAATCCATTAACCAGTTGTTGGAAGAAATGGTAGATCTCAGGCATTACAGCGCTCCTAAAAACCTGATTTGCATTTCGCTGGCGGGGGTATGCCAGGAAACCGCGGGTGACGGTTTTAAGATTTTCAGGTGGGCCCGCCCCCGGATCGCGGGAGTCGGGCCCATGAACCTCGTAAAACAAAGCCCACTGCTCGCACAGTGGGCTTCTACGGTCAGCTATTTAGTCACGCAGTTACTGAGGGGAGACTTCGGTCTTCGGCTTGCCGAAGTGCCATTCGTAGACCACGAACTTGAAGTCTTTCAGGTCGCCTTTCTCGTCATACGACAGGGTGCCGGTTGGCGTCTTGAAGGAACCAGCGTGGATGGCCGCTGCCACCTTGTCGGTGTCTTCGGACTTGGCGGTCTTGATGCCTTGGGCGATCAGTTCTACCGCAGAGTAGGCAGGGAACACGAACGGGCCGCTTGGGTCCTTGCCGTCAGCCTTGATGGCGTCGACGATCTTCTTGTTCTCCGGGTCGGCATCGAACGACTTCGGCAGGGTGACCAGCAGGCCTTCGGAGGCGTTCTGGGCGATCTGCGAGATCGAGTCGTTACCCACGCCCTCTGGGCCCATGAACTTGGCTTTCAGGCCTTTCTCCTGTGCCTGGCGCAGGATCAGGCCCAGCTCTGGGTGGTAGCCGCCGTAGTAGACGAAGTCGACATTGTTCTGCTTGAGCTTCTGGATGATCGAGGAGAAGTCCTTGTCACCCGCGTTCAGGCCTTCGAACACGGCAACCTTGGTGCCTTTGCTTTCCAGGGTCTGCTTGACCGCGGTGGCGATGCCTTCACCGTACTGTTGCTTGTCGTGCAGGACGGCAACGACCTTCGGCTTGACGTGGTCGGCGATGTAGTTGCCGGCGGCCGGGCCTTGGGCGCTGTCCAGGCCGATGGTGCGGAAGATCAGCTTGTAGCCACGGGCGGTGATTTCCGGCGAGGTGGCGGCCGGGGTGATCATGATCACGCCTTCATCTTCGTAGATGTCGGACGCGGGCTGGGTGGAGCTGGAGCACAGGTGACCGATGACGAACTTGACGCCGTCGTTTACCACTTTGTTGGCGACTGCCACGGCCTGTTTAGGGTCGCACGCATCGTCGTATTCCTTGGCTTCGAGCATCTTGCCATCGACGCCGCCCGCGGCGTTGATATCCTTGATGGCCTGCTTTGCGCCGATGAACTGCATGTCGCCGTACTGGGTCACAGGACCCGTCTTCGGACCGGCGATGCCGATCTTGATGGTATCGGCGGCAAACGAATGGCTGGCTACCCCGGCCAGTACCATTGCGGCGAACAGCTTGGAAATCTTGATCATAGTGCTCCACTCATTCTGTTGTAATTCTTATAGTCCTGGCGGCCAGGGCTACAGACCGGGCGGGATTTGCAGCGTGGCCATGCCAACGCGCAAGCCCACCTTCCCCCGGAACATGTCCCGGAACTGTACCGGTACAGTGTAGAGCGCTGTTTGAGCGCTTGGAAAGCCGTCAAAAAGTGCCTGTTTCCTGGGTTGTCGCTTGCTCGACAGAAAGATACAAAAAGGCGCCATCAAATGGCCTGTATCTGCGACCCCGCCCCACAAGTTCGGGGTCAATCGACCAAATTACATATTTGTACCCGGGTTTTTCTGCAAAAATGCCGACCTTTTTTAGTGGCTGATTTTTGCGGATACCGCCCATGACTGATCAAACAAGCACCCTCTATGCCAAATTGCTTGGCGAGACGGCAATCATCGAGTGGAAAGCCCTGGAGCGTTTCTGGGCCAAGGGTGACCTGATTTGGGTCGACCCCAGCCTCGACCTGATCACTGTTGCCGAGGCAATGGCCGAGAATCGCAGCGAGATCTTCGCCAAATGGCGTAGTGATGGCACTGTTGGGCCGGTGTCGGCCGAGCAGGCACTGGACCTACAAAGCCGCGATCCAGAGATCTGGGCCGTGGTGGTTTCGCCGTTTATCGTGATTCAGGCGAAGCGCCCGACTGAAGCATGATCTTTTTTGGTGCGCAAAAATGCGCAGCAGCCCCGTTTTGGTGCTTGAAGGCGTTCAGGGCGGGTAGAGGTAAGTAACAATTCGGCGTGGCGGTAACAGTTTACGGGATGCGTAATGTGTCCACCGTTCCGGCCAGCCTGGAAAACAATTCGAATAGCCAGGAGTCATTGATGAGCACTGCACTACCTTCGCTTGGATTCGCCGGCATTGGCCTGATGGGCCTGCCCATGTGCCGACGCCTGCTGGCGGCGGGGTACCCTCTGACCGTGTGGAACCGCAGCCCGGACAAGTGTGCTGCGCTGGTCGCTGCCGGCGCGCGCCTGGCCAGCAGCCCCGCCGAATTGTGCCAGGTCAGCGACATGGTACTGCTGTGCCTGGCCGACACGGCCGTGGTCCGCGAGGTGGTGTTCGGCGAGCACGGCATTGCCCAGGGTGGGCGCAGTGGCCAGTTGCTGATCGATTTCTCCAGCCTGGAACCCACCGCCACCCGTGAAATGGCCGCCGAACTCGCGGTACTGTGCGGCATGGCCTGGCTGGATGCCCCGGTGTCCGGCGGCACACCCGGTGCCGAGGCCGGTACCTTGGCGATCATGGTTGGCGGTGAAGCGGCCGACCTTGAGCGAGCACGCCCAGTGCTGCAGGTGCTTGGTCAGCGCGTGACGCACATGGGGGCTGTGGGGGCCGGGCAGGTGACCAAGGCCTGCAACCAGATGATCGTGGCGTGCAATGCGCTGGTAATCGCCGAAGTGGTGGCGCTGGCCGAGCAGTCCGGGGTAGACGCGACGCTGATCGCCGAAGCACTGGCGGGTGGCTTTGCCGATTCCAAGCCGCTGCAGATCCTCGCGCCGCAAATGGCCGAAAGCCGCTTCGAGCCAATCAAGTGGCACGTGCGCACGCTGCTCAAAGACCTCGATGGCGCAGTCAGGTTTTCCCGTGAGCAGGGCTCGGCGACGCCGCTCAGTGGCCTCGCCGCGCAGCTGATGCGCCTGCACGGTAGCCAGGGTTACCTGCAAAAAGATCCGGCGACCCTTGTAGAACTGTACCGCAACAAGGGCTGACTGCCTCGCTTTGGCGCTGCAGCCGCTCCAGTAGCGGCCGCAGATCGGCCAGCGGTACCGGGCGGCCCAGCAGGTAGCCCTGCAGGTAGTCGCAGCCATGAGCTTCAAGGAATGCCTGCTGTTCGACGGTTTCTACGCCTTCGCTGACAACCTGCAGGTGCAGGGTATGCGCCATGACGATGATCGCCTGGACGATCTCGCGGTCCTTCTGGCTGCCCGGCACATCCTGCAGGAAGGTGCGGTCAATCTTCAGCACGTCCAGCGGCAGGCGCTTGAGGTAGGCCAGTGACGAGTAGCCGGTACCGAAGTCGTCGATCGACAGCGCCACGCCAAGGGCACGCACGCGCTTGAGCAGGTTGACGGTACGCTGGATATCGCCCATCAGGGCGTTTTCGGTCACTTCCAGCTCCAGGTTCCGGGGCGCGAGCCCGGCGTGGAACAGCGCCTTCTCCACTTCGTTGGGCAGTTCATCGTGGCTGAGGGTTACCGCTGAGCAATTGACCGTCACCTTGATGTCGCCATAACCGTGGCGCTGCAGGTGCGCCAGGTCGGCGCAGGCGTGGCGCATCACCCACAGGTCAAGGTCGATGATCAGGCCGTTGGCTTCGGCAATGCCGATGAAGCGATCGGGCGCCAGCAGGCCGTGCTGGGGGTGATGCCAGCGCACCAGGGCTTCGAGCTTGGCCACCTGCCCGCTGTGCATGTCGAAGATAGGTTGGTAATGCACGCACAGGCCACGCTCTTCGAGCAGGGCCAGGCGCAGCTCTTCTTCCAGTTGCAGGGCAAAGGAGGCCTGCGTTTTCAGGTTGTGGTTGAAAAAGTGCAGGCTGTTGCGCCCGCTATCCTTGGACTGGTAAAGGGCGAGGTCGGCATGCTTGAGCAGTTCTTCGGCGCTGTTGCCGTCGTCGGGGAAAATGCTGACGCCAATGCTGGTGGTCATGACCATGCGCCGCCCACCCAGGTCGATGGGCTCTTTCATCCGTTGCATGATGCGCTGTGCCAGGTGGCGGGCTTCGTCGCAGCTGTTGAGGCTGGTGACCACGCAGAACTCGTCGCCGCCCAGGCGTGCAACCAAGTCCTGATTGCGGGTGGCGGCCTTGATGTGGTTGGCGATCACCTTGAGCAGTTCGTCGCCAGCGTCGTGGCCAAGGCTGTCGTTGATGCGCTTGAAGTGGTCGATGTCGAGGAACATCACTGCCAGGCGGTTTTCCGTGGCCTGGTGATCGGCCAGCCGCTCGGCGAACACCTGGTTGAAGCCACGGCGGTTTACCAGATTGGTCAGGGCGTCGTAGTGCGCGGCCTGCTGCAGCGAGGCGCGGGCCTGGTCCAGTTGGCTGAGCAGTATGCTGACCCGGCGCAGGTCGTGCTCCTTGCTCTGCAGCTTCTTGTCGGCCAGTGCGGCGCTGATGCTGGCGCCACTGATAAGCAGGGTGATGAAGCCGATGCCCAGCCCCAGTTGCAGGCTGTTGTCACCAGAGGGCAGGCGCAGTGCGGTGTCGGCCGGGATCACCAGGGTCATGGCCGACATGGCGCTAAAGTGGGTGGCGACGATACCACCGGCAATCAGCAGGCTGGCACCGTACTTCATGGCTTGGTGCAGGGTGCCGCTGCCATTGCGCAAGTACCGGGCCAGGCACAACGCTGCCAGGCTGGTGAGCAGGGCAAGGGCAGCGGAGGCCAGCAACAGGCCAGACTGGTAGTACTGCTGGGCACCGGTTTGCATCGCAGCCATGCCGACAAAGTGCATGAGGATGATGCCCAGTCCGATCAGTACTGCGCTCAGCAGGAAGTGATGCGCGCGCATCTGGCTGCGGTCGAGGCTGTGCATGGTCACCCAGGCGACGCCCAAGGCGATGAGCAGCGAAAGAATGGTGAGGGAAACGTCGTAGTGCACCTCCACCGGCGCCTGGAAGGCCAGCATGCTGATGAAGTGCATGGCCCAGATGCCACCGGCCAGGCAGCAGGCGCCAAGCATGTGCCATTGTCGGTGGGCAGTGGGGTCTTCGCTGTGGGAGTGGCGCTCGGCCATGTCGAGGGTCGCGAAGCAAGCCGCGCTGGCAACGAAGTAGGCGAGCAGCACCAGGAACGGTTCATGGCGGCAATCGATAACGATGCGCCCGGTTGCCGGAAGGTCGGCGAACAGTTGCAGCCCCAGCCATTCCATTGAGTGCCCCATGATCGAGTTTTCACTCGTCTGCTCTACAACCCTGTGCAGACTGTCCAGAGGCAGTATAGGAAGAGGTGTTTAAGCCTTCCTGAATAATGGCATATTGATTTCTACGATTTGGTTATCAACCCAATCGCCATCAGGCATAAAGAGGGGCATATAGGTGTAGGAGCAGCCTTGTGCTGCGAAGAGGCCGTACGCCTCACAATAATCTTGTGGGGCATACGGCCTCTTCGCAGCACAAGGCTGCTCCTACAGATGGTGGTCAGGCCACCAGTGGGCGTGTCAGATCAGCCAGCCACCAGCACGCGAATGGCCTCCAGGCGTAAGGCGGCTTTGTCCAGCATCGCTAGGCCGTCTTCACGCTGCTTGCGCAGGGCGTCGATTTCGCTGTCGCGCACGCTCGGGTTGACCGCTTGCAGTGCCACCAGGCGGGCGAGCTCTTCGTCGGCCTCGGCTGCCAGACGGCGCTGGGCTTCGGCTACGCGCTCGACGTGCGTCGGCATGATCTTCTCTTCACCGCCACTGATGCGCTTGGCGAGCACGTCCCGCTGGGCCTGGACAAACTTGTTGGCGCTGGCACGCGGCACGCTTTCGAGCTGCTCGTTGAGAGTTTCGAAAGCCACGCGGGAAGCGAGGTCGTTGCCATTGGCGTCGAGCAGGCAGCGCAGTGCCGCCGGCGGCAGGTAGCGGCCCAGCTGCAGGCTGCGTGGTGCCACCACCTCGCTGACGAACAGCAATTCGAGCAGGACGGTGCCCGGCTTGAGTGCCTTGTTCTTGATCAGTGCCACGGCGGTGTTGCCCATAGAGCCGGACAGCACCAGGTCCATGCCGCCCTGCACCATCGGGTGCTCCCAGGTGAGGAACTGCATGTCCTCACGCGACAGCGCCTGGGCACGGTCGTAGGTGATGGTCACGCCTTCGTCGTCGCCCAGCGGGAAGCTGGCATCGAGCATCTTTTCGCTCGGCTTGAGGATCAGGGCGTTCTCGGAATGGTCTTCGCTGTCGATGCCGAAGGCGTCGAACAGGGTTTCCATGTAGATAGGCAGGGCAAACTGGTCGTCCTGTTCGAGAATGGCCTCGACCAGCGCCTGGCCTTCGCCAGCACCGCCGGAGTTGAGCTCCAGCAGGCGGTCGCGGCCAGTGTGCAATTCGGCTTCCAGGCGCTCGCGCTCGCTGCGGGCGTCGGCCACCAGGGTATCCCAGGCCTTGCTCTCGCCACCTTCAAGCAACGGCAGCAGGCGTGGGCCGAACCGGTGCTGAAGGGCGTTGCCGGTGGGGCAGGTGTTGAGGAAGGCGTTAAGGCCCTCGTGGTACCACTGGAACAGGCGCTCTTGCGGGCTGCCCAGCAGGTACGGGATGTGCAACTGGATGGTGTGCTTCTGGCCGATCCGGTCAAGGCGGCCGATGCGCTGTTCGAGCAGGTCCGGGTGTGCTGGCAGGTCGAACATCACCAGGTGGTGGGCGAACTGGAAGTTGCGGCCTTCGCTGCCGATCTCGGAGCAGATCAGCACTTGCGCACCGAATTCTTCGTCGGCGAAGTAGGCGGCGGCGCGGTCGCGCTCGAGAATGTTCATGCCTTCATGGAACACCGAGGCCGGGATGCCGGAGCGCACGCGCAGGGCGTCTTCCAGGTCCATGGCGGTTTCGGCGTGCGCGCAGATCACCAGCACCTTGGTGCGCTTGAGCATCTTCAGGGTGTCGATCAGCCAGTCGACGCGTGGGTCGAACCGCCACCAGCGCTCGTCGTCAGCCACATCACCCTGGGCCTGGAAGGCGACTTCCGGGTACAGCTCGGCGTGCTCGCCGGCTGGCAGGTCGCGGTATTGCTCGGGTGTGGCCAGCGGGTAAGGGTGCAGCTGGCGCTCGGGGAAGCCCTGGATCGCCGCACGGGTGTTGCGGAACAGGACGCGGCCGGTGCCGTGGCGGTCCAGCAGTTCGCGGATCAGGCGTGCGCTGGCCTGGCTGTCGCCGTCGCTGACCGCAGCCAGCAGGGCTTCGCCTTCGGCACCCAGGAAACCCTGGATGGTGGCGTGGGCCTTGGGCGAAAGCCGGCCTTCATCGAGCAGCTCCTGCACGGCTTCAGCTACCGGGCGATAGTGCTCGCTCTCGGCGCGGAAGGCGGCCAGGTCGTGGAAGCGGTTGGGGTCGAGCAGGCGCAGGCGGGCGAAGTGGCTGTCCTGGCCAAGCTGCTCGGGGGTGGCGGTGAGCAGCAGCACGCCCGGGATCACCTGGGCCAGTTGCTCGACCAGGCCGTATTCGGCGCTGACCTGGTCTTCGTGCCAGACCAGGTGGTGGGCCTCGTCGACGACCATCATGTCCCAGCCAGCGGCAAACAATGCGTCCTGGGCTTTTTCGTCGTCGACCAGCCATTCCAGTGCAACCAGCGCCAGCTGGGCATCCTCGAACGGGTTGCTGGCGTCGCTTTCGATAAAGCGCTCGGCATCAAACAGGGCCACTTGCAGGTTGAAGCGGCGGCGCATTTCCACCAGCCACTGGTGCTGGAGGTTTTCCGGTACCAGGATCAGCACGCGGCTGGCGCGGCCCGAGAGCAGCTGGCGATGGATCACCAGGCCGGCCTCGATGGTTTTACCCAGGCCCACTTCGTCGGCCAGCAGTACCCGCGGGGCGCTGCGGTCGGCGACTTCGCGAGCGATGTGCAACTGGTGGGCGATCGGTTGCGCGCGGCAGCCACCCAGGCCCCACAGCGCCGACTGCATCTGTTTGCTGGTGTGCTGCAGGGTGTTGTAGCGCAGGCTGAACCACGACAGGGGGTCGATCTGCCCTGCAAACAGCCGGTCACTTGCCAGGCGGAACTGGATGAAGTTCGACAGCTGGGTTTCTGGCAGGGTACGCGGCTGGTTCTGACCGTCCAGGCCGTGGTAGACCATCAGCCCGTCGATGTCGTCGACTTCGCGCACGGTCAGCTTCCATCCCTCGAAGTGGGTGATCTGGTCACCTGGCGAGAAGCGCACGCGGGTCAGCGGCGCGTTGCGCAGGGAATACTGGCGTGTGTCGCCAGTGGCCGGGTAGAGCACGGTCAACAGGCGGCCATCCTGCGCCAGGATGGTACCCAGGCCGAGCTCTGCTTCGCTGTCGCTGATCCAGCGTTGCCCCGGTTGATACTGCTGCGCCATACTGCCTGAACTCCCGCGATGAAAAAGCCGATTATGTTAACGGATCGGCCGGTCAGACCAAAGTGCGAACGCACCGAAAGGTGCCGATCGACAACAGGAAGTTAGTCAGTCTAGCCGTTTCATCGTCTTGCACCGTGCAGCTGACGAGGGCCCCGGATCAACATGTCTGCCAAGCACCGCTGGATCAGCGCTTCCATGGCCGTGGGCAGCCTGTTGCTGCTGGCCGCCTGCGAGCAGAAAAACTTTGAGACCTTGCCGGCCATCCCGATGGAGCAGCTTGAGGTCCTGGGCGTGCAGACGCCGATCAAGAGCGTGCACTTTCGTGACCGCGACGGTGAAGGCCTGTTGGTATTGAGCCGCAGCGATGGCCAGGCCAGCGACCCGGAAAGCGAGCAGGAAGTGGACAAGGTGGTACTCAAGGCCACCTTGTACGGGCGCACTGCCGAAAGCGATGCATTCAAGGCGCGCTGGCAGATCGAGCAGGAAACCACCTGCCCGGGGCTGGACCTGGACGTGGACTTCTATACCGACGTCAGTGATGTCAGCGACCTCAACAAGGATGATGTGGCCGAGGTTACGGTGGCCAGCCATGCCTTCTGTGGCGGCGGCATCGACCCGCACGATATCGCTATCGAGATGCGCGAAGGGCAGGCCAGCTACACCATCACCGGCCAGTCACTGATCAGCCCGGCGGGTGAGGAGCCGGTCGGCGGTGACCGGGATGACAGTGCCTCGCTCAAAGCCGCGCCGCAGGTGCTGCGCGACCACATGGATGCGGTCTGGCAGCAGGTTTACAAGCGGCCCTGGAGCGAAGCCAGCCCGCCAAACGACGATGATCCTGACGACGAAGCCGAGTAATTGTTGTCCATGACATCAAGGTAAACCCGCGCCTGCCGATACAGGGGGCATAGGAGAACGTCCATGCTGCCGCCAATCATCCCGCTCAGCGCTGCCCCGGTGACCTCGCAACTGGACCCGGTCAAGCCGACCCCCGACATCAAGCCGGTGGTGCCGGCGCAGCCTACGTCCAGCGAAAGTGGCATCGACCTCAAGCACCAGCGCGACCCGCAGGAGCAGGTGCTGTTGCTGCGCGAGGAGCAGCGGCGCCAGCAGCAACGTCGCAAGCAGGGCGACCAGGATCGCTACAGTGCCGTGCCAGGTGACGAGGTCAACGCTGACAACACCGTGCCGGTCGCCCCGTTGATGGGCGAGCACGTACGCCAGGGGCTGCTGGTGGATATCGAAGTCTGACGCGGGGCTGGTCAGCGCCTGCGCCTGGCTTCATCATGCAAGCCTCAGTTGATCGTCGAGCCTGCCCATGAGCCAAGACAACCTCATCGATTTTGATGCCGAACGCGCCAAGCGCGTCCACGACCTCAAGGAAAAGCGCCTGAACGAAATGCGCAACGCGTTCGAGCAGGCCCTGCCGTTGAGCACCAGCAAGAAAAAGAAGCCCAAGGGCAAACCGAAGAAGCGCTGAAACTTGACGCAGGTCAACCCTGCACCCGCCTCGCGTGCCCGGCCCCGGGCACCATTGACCTTGGTCAATTTTCTCCCCCCTCACATTGGTTAACGTTCACCCATCGGACAACGGCAGACGAATGGGAGGCCAGCATGTTCTTCGACAACGTGGTTATCGCTGGTGTGGTAACGGTCGGGTTGATGGTCGCTTTCTTTGCCGGTCTGGGCATTTTCATCTGGAAGGACTCGAACAAGCGCAAGCCGCGCTGACCTTTCGGGTACACGAGCACGCAAGGCATTTAGGGCGACTTCGGTCGCCCATTTTTTTTGCCTGGGATTTAAGTGTTGGCTGTGCCGGCCCTTTCGCAGCACAGGCTTACCGATGTTTCAATAAAGATGATTAGCTAGCTAATTAATCGTTTCCGCATTATCCTTCTCTCCGTTGTCTATCTTTTCAGTACGACCATTCCCCGCAAGGTCCGCCTAGTGCCCATCACCCTTCAGGCCCTGTTCGCCCCCACCAGCCTCGCCCTCAAGTTCGCCATCAAGACCTTGCTCGGTGGCGGCCTGGCGTTGTGGCTGGCGATGCGCTGGGGCCTGGAGCAGCCGTCCTGGGCACTGATGACCGCCTTCATCGTCGCCCAGCCACTGTCAGGGATGGTGGTGCAGAAAGGCCTGGCACGGCTGGCCGGCACCTTGGTCGGCACGGTCATGTCAGTGGTGTTCATCGGCCTGTTTGCCCAGACCCCTGGCTTGTTCCTCATTACCCTGGCGCTATGGCTGGCGCTGTGTACTGCTGCCTCGACCCAACTGCGCAGCGCCTGGGCCTATGCCTTTGTATTGGCTGGCTACACCGCGGCGATTATTGCCTTGCCGGCCATCGACCACCCGTTGCAGGTATTCGACCAGGCCGTGGCGCGCTGTACCGAGATCTGCCTGGGTATTTTTTGCGCCACCGCCACCAGTGCCTTGCTCTGGCCAATGCGGGTGGAGCAGCAATTGGGCGGGCAGGCGCGGCAGGCCTGGCAGAACGGCCTGCAGGCTGCCAGTGCCATGCTGGGCGGCGAAGATGAGGCGCGCAAAGGCTTGCTGGAGAGCCTGGGGCGTATCGTTGCCATCGACAGCCAGCGTGAACATGCCTGGTTCGAAGGCAACCGCGGGCGCCAGCGAGCTCGCGCCATTCGTGGTCTGAGCCAGAAGCTGATGGTGCTGTTGCGCATCTCGCGCTCGGTGCGCCGGCAGTGGCGGCAACTCGATGAGCGTGAGGCAGCACACCTGGCACACTGGCTGGCAGAGGTTCGCGCGCTTCTGGCCAAACCCGACCAGCCCAGCCTGTTGCTGCTGCGCCAGCGCATCTGGGATGCCGCCCATGATGAGCAGATCAGTTCGACGGAGCACTACTGCCTGGCGCGCATGGCCTTGCTACTGGATTACGCCATGGCCGCCAGCGTGGCGCTGGAGGATGTGGAGGCGGGCAGGGCGCCCAAGGATGTATCCCAAGGCCTGGCCGTGCACCGCGACTGGTCGCTGGCCTTGCTGTTCGGCTCACGCAGCGCACTGGCTTTTCTGGTGATGAGCGGCTTCTGGCTGGCGACGGCGTGGCCTTCGGCGCCGGGTGGCCTGGTGTTGACTTGCGTGGTCTGCAGCCTGTTCGCCAGCCGCGAGAACGGCGCGCAGATTGGCCTGAGCTTCCTGCGCGGGATCTTCCTGGCGATACCTGCGGCGTTTCTGGTCGGGCAGATCCTGCTGCCACAATGGAGCAGCTTCGCCATGCTTTGCCTGGCCATGGGCGTGCCGTTGTTTTTCGGCGCATTGGGCATGGCCCACCCACGCATCGGGGCCACCGCCACTTCCTATTGCCTGCACTTCATTGTGCTGGTGTCCCCGCTCAACGCCATGCAGTTTGGTGTGGCGACCATGCTCAACAGTGCACTGGCGATGCTGGTGGGGGTGTCGGCAGCGGTGATGGCCTTCCGTTTACTGGTGTTCCGCCACCCAGCCTGGCTGGGCCGGCGCCTGCGGGCAGCCACCCAGAGCGACCTGGTGCGCCTGACCCGGCGTGAGCTGCGCGGTGCCGACAGCTGGTTTGGCGGGCGCATGGCCGACCGCCTGATGCAACTGGCGCGGCATGCTGGCGAGCTGCCCGAAAACGAGCGCAAGCGCTGGGATGACGGCCTGCACGGGCTGGATATCGGCGATGAGCTGGTGCACCTGCGCATGTGCCTGGCGGTTGCCCAAGCCCCCTTGGGGCGGGCCGAGCGCGAGTACTTGCAGCAGGTAGAGGCGGTACTGGCCAAAGGGCCGGCCGCCGGGCGCGGGCAGCGCCTGGACGCGGCCAGTGAACAGTTCATTGCCGCCTTGCGTCGGCTGCCTGCGAGTGACCCGCTGCGGCTGGCCGAAGGTGCGGTGCTGCAATTGCAGAAAAGCTGGGGCAAATGGTGCCGTTGGCAGGAGGAAGCCCATGGGGTTGCGTGAATGGGAAGTGGGCGGCGTGCTGCTCAGCCCGTTTCTGCTTTATGTGTTGCTGGCACTGGTGCTCACCGGCGTGTTGCGCCTGGTGGTGCAGGCGACGCCGTTGGGGCGCTGGATCTGGCATGAAGCGTTGTTCGATGCAGCGCTGTTCGTTTGTGTGTTGTTCCTGGTGGTGAGGCTGCTGGGAGCTTTATAAAGGAGTGTTTCGATGCGTGCGGCCGTACGTACCCTGGTAACGCTGTGTGTGGTGGCTCTGGCCGTGTGGGCCGGCTACCAGCTGTGGCAGTACTACATGCTCACGCCCTGGACCCGCGACGCCCGTGTGCGCGCCGATGTGGTGGTGATCGCCCCTGACGTGTCCGGCTGGGTACGTGAGCTGAAGGCTCGTGATAACCAGCAGGTCAAGGCTGGCGACCTGTTGATGAGCATCGACCGCGAGCGCTTCCAGGCGGCCTTCGACCAGGCCAGTGCGGTGACCGAGACCCGCGCGCAGCAACTGCGCTTGCGCGAGCGCGAGGCAGCCCGGCGCACCGCCCTGGGGCCAGAGGCGATCAGTGCCGAACTGCGTGAAAATGCCCAGATCAATGCCGCCATTGCGCGTGGTGAACTGCATGAGGCCGAAGCGCAGTTGCAGGTTGCCAAGATCAACCTGGCGCGTAGTGAAGTGCGGGCGCCACGCAGCGGGCATATCACCAACCTGCGTCTGGCCGAGGGTAACTATGTGAACACCGGGCAATCGGTAATGGCCCTGGTGGATGATTCAACCTTCTATATCCAGGCCTACTTCGAGGAAACCAAGCTGCCGCGTATTCGCGTGGGAGACACGGTGAAAGTCTGGCTGATGGGTGCGGGCGAGCCGATGCAGGGGCATGTGGAGAGCATCAGCCGCGGCATCACCGACCGCAACAGCAACCCGGACAGCCAGTTGCTGCCGGAGGTGGAGCCAACCTTCAACTGGGTGCGGCTGGCCCAACGCATACCCGTAAGGATTCGCCTGGACCAGGTACCGGAAGGGGTGACCCTGAGTGCAGGCATGACCGCGAGCGTGCAGGTGCATGAGGACCGGGGCGAGCAGTGATGGTGCTGCCTTGTTAACTTGTAGGAGCAGCCTTGTGCTGCGAAGAGGCCAGTACAGGCAATGTAGTTGTGTTGGCCATGCCGGCCTCTTCGCAGCGCAAGGCTGCCCCTACAGGTACGGCGCATCGCCTAGCGTGCCGTGAGCCTCAGAGGAACATGCCACCCGACACTTCCAGCCGTTGCCCGGTAATCCAGCCATTGCCGTCTTCCAGCAACAGCGCAATCGCTGCGCCGATATCATCCGGCAAGCCCACGCGGCCCAGCGCCGTATTGCCGGCAATGTACTCATTCACCTGCTGGTTATCCCGCACCACGCCGCCACCAAAATCGGTCTCGATCGCCCCCGGCGCCAGAATGTTAACCCGGATGCCACGCGCGCCCAGTTCCTTGGCCTGGTAGCGGGTCAGCACCTCCATGGCGCCCTTCATCGCGGCATAGGCGGCATACCCCGGCAGTGCAAAGCGCGCCAGGCCGGTGGAAATGTTGACGATGCGGCCATTGTCGACCAACAGCGGCAGCAGGCGCTGAGTTAGGAAGAACGGCCCTTTGAGCTGAATATTCAGTAACTGGTCAAACTGCGCCTCGCTGGCTTCTGTGTACGGCACGTTCAGCCCGATCCCGGCATTGTTCACCAGAAAGTCAAAACGCTCGCGGCCAAAGTGCTGCTGCAGGGTGGTGCCCAGGCGCTCGGCGAAGCTGGCAAAACTGCTGCTGTCGCCAACGTCCAGTTGCAGCATCGCCGCCTTGGCCCCGGCCTGTTCCAGTCGGGCAACTAAGGCTTGGGCTTCGTCGGCCTTGCTGTGGTAAGTGCCGATGACATCGATACCGCGTGCGGCCAGGTGTTCGGCAGCATTGCGGCCAAGGCCGCGGCTGGCGCCAGTGATCAGGGCAATTTTGCGGGTCATGGTGGAAACCTCAAGGTGGGTGGATGAGCGCAGGTTATTGGTCGGCGTGAAGCTGTTAAATCCTGCGAAAATGGAAATACTGTTCGGTAAATCCGGATAGTCGAGGCCCGAATGAACAAGCTTGAGTTGTTGCGCACCTTCGTGCGGGTCAGTGAGGTCCGCAGTTTCACCTTGGCGGCCGAGAGCCTGAGGCTGCCACGCTCGACTGTGTCAGAGCAGGTCAGGGCGCTGGAAAAATTGTTGGGCACGCAGTTGTTCAACCGTACTACCCGCCGGGTACAGGCGACCCAGGATGGCGCCTTGCTGTACGAGCGCAGCAAAGACCTGCTGTCAGGCATGGACGAGATCGAGAGCCTGTTCAGCGCCGACGATGCCGAGCTGGCAGGGCGCCTGCGCATCGACCTGCCGACCATGATGGCCCGGCGGGTCATCATCCCGGCGTTGCCGCAGTTTTTGCAGCGCTTTCCGCGGCTGGAGGTGGAGCTCAGTTGTACTGACCGCCAGGTGGATCTGCTGCGCGAAGGGTTCGACTGCGTGATGCGCATAGGTGCCCTGCATGACCTGGATGTTGTGGCACGGCCGGTCGGGCAACTGAGCATGCGCAACTGTGCCAGCCCCGCGTACCTGGCCCGCTACGGCGTACCGCAGACGCCGCAGGAACTGGCCGGGCACCAGCTGGTGCATTACGTGCGCAACCTGGGTGCACGCAGCGCCGGGTTCGAGTACCTGCAAGGGGATGAGCTGCGCTATCAGGCCATGGCGGGTGTGGTCACGGTCAACAACGCCGAGGCGTACTCGGCGGCTTGCCTGGCCGGGCTGGGGCTGATCCAGGTACCGGCGGTGGGGGTTGCCGAGCACCTGCAGCGGGGCGAGCTGGTTTCACTGCTGGAAGACTGGCAGGCCCCGGCCATGCGGGTGTCGCTGTTGTATGCCCGGCAACGGCACGTTCCGCGCCGGGTTCAGGCGTTCATGCAGTGGCTGGCGGCAGTGCTGGCGTCGCAGGTCGACCCAGCCCCAAGTGAACGCTGAACAGGGTGCCGGGCGCAGGTGCAGACGTGCGGGGCAAGCACCAAAACCCGTGGCGAACGGCCTGCCACTTGCGTTAGGCTCCAGTTTGCGAGTTGCCCGGTAGAGGCGACCGATCCCCGCCAGGCGTGCGTATCTTCCGATTTCATTGCGAGGTTACGTCATGGCCATTACTTCCCAGGACATCTGCAATGCCGCCGACCAGCTCAAGGGCTTTGTCGGTTTTCATGGCAAGCGCGGAGTTCATATCGTGCGTTTTTCCGAGGACTCGTTCGGCATGGATGTGGCCGACGACAGCATTACCCCCTGCAGCGAGTTTGTCTGGCGTGCCGAGCAAGGGCAGCGCATGGCGCTGTGCCGTGAGCGGCTGGCGCTGCTGCTGGAGCAGCATGTGGATGACCGCTTGAATATTGCTGAGCCACTGCGCGCCTACCTGCGCCGCCGGGATCTGCCGGAGATCGTGGCCGAACGCAGCATGCAGCAATAAACCCGGCCCTTGTAGGAGCAGCCTTGTGCTGCGAAGAGGCCGGTACAAGCTGCACTTCACCGGCCTCTTCGCAGCACAAGGCTGCTCCTACAAGGGCTGTGCAGTGCTTTGAGAGGGTTGCTGCAGCAGCGCTGCCAGCCCGGCACTGTCCAGCGGCCGGCTCAGGTAAAAGCCCTGCACTTCGTGGCAGTGGTCCTTTTCCAGCGCGCTGAGTTGCTGTTCGCTCTCTACACCCTCGGCAGTTACCGTCAACCCCATCGCCTCACCCAGGTTGATGATGGCCTGCACCACGGCGCGGTCGCTGCCGCCCTTGCTGCTCAGGCCACTGATAAAGCGCTTGTCGATCTTGATGCTGTCGAACGGGTAGGTACGCAGGTAGCCCAGCGATGAGTAGCCGGTGCCGAAGTCGTCCATGTTCAGGCGTACGCCCAGTTCCTTGAGTGACAGCATGGTGCCCAGCGCGCCCTCGATGTCGTTGAGCATCACGTTTTCGGTAATTTCCAGCTCCAGGCGTTGGGCCGGGAAGCTGGTGTCCAGCAGGATCTCGCGCACGTCGGCGACCACATCGCTACGCAGGAACTGCGCAGGCGACAGGTTCACCGAAACCAGAATGTCGGCGGGCCAGTCGTGGGCAGTGCGGCAAGCTTCGCGCAGCACCCAGCGGCCCAGCGCGACGATGATGTCGCTTTGCTCGGCCAGCGGGATGAAGGTATCCGGCCCCAGCAACCCTTCCTGCGGGTGCTGCCAGCGCAGCAAGGCTTCGACCGCGACGATGCGCAGGTCGCTGAGGCGGTAGCGTGGCTGGTAATGCAGCTCGAATTCCTGGTTGCGCAGGGCCCGGCGCAAGTCATTTTCCAACTGGCGGCGGTACTGGATCTGCTGGTTCATTTCGGCGGCAAAGTAGCGCCAGGTATTCTTGCCATCGGCCTTGGCCTGGTACAGGGCGATGTCGGCGCAGCGGATCAGTTCGCCGGCATCGAAACCCTGGGTGCGGGTCTGAGCGACGCCGATACTGACCCCGACGTGCAGCGGTTGGCTGTCATAGCTGATGGGTTGCTGCAGCAGGCTGATCAGGCGTGCGCAGAAGCGGTCGACTTCGCTGCGGTTGTCCATGCCGCTGAGCACCACAATGAACTCGTCGCCGCCCAGGCGTGCGACCAGGTCGCCATCGCGGGTAGTGTCGCGCAGGCGCGTCGCCACTTCCTGCAGCACCGCATCCCCGGCGCCATGGCCGAGGGAGTCGTTGATCGGTTTGAAGTTGTCCAGATCCAGCAGCAGCAGGGTCAATGGCGGCGAGTCACTGCCGCGCAGCAAAGCCTGCTCCAGGTGCCTGGCGAGCTTGTTGCGGTTGGCCAGCCCGGTAAGGGGGTCGTGCAACGACAGGTGCTGGATGCGTGCGTGGGCGTCGACTTCGTCGGTGATGTCGCTGGCGGTGCCGCGAAAACCGATGGGTGTGTCGTCATACCAGATGGCGCGGGCCGAAATCCTGCAGTAGCGGTTTTGGCCATTCTGGTCGCGGTAAGTACAGCGCAGGTTGGCCAACTGTTGCGGGTCTGCGTTGGCGAGGGCATCCAGCCAAGGTGAGAGCGGCGTGGTATCGCAGGCCAGCAACTGGTTGAGCGGGTGACCCAGCCAGTCGTCCACCGGGTAGCCGGTGACATTGGCAAAGCGCTGCGACAGGTACGTCAGGCGTTGTTGCCGGTCGGTTTCCCAGATCCAGTCGGATGCCGACTCGGCCACCGCGCGAAACCGCTGCTCGCTGGCCTCCAGGGCCTGGTTGCTCTGCTGCAAGTGTGAAAGCGTCAGGCCGATTGCCCGCGAGCTGCGCAAGGTGAGGCGGAACAGGTACAGCATGATCAGGCCGAGTATCAGCAGCGCGCCCAGCAGGGCTGGCATTACCGCCCACAGCAATTGGTGACCAGGCAGCGGGCTGCTCCAGGACAGGTGATAGCCGGTGTCACCCAGGTCGATACGCAGATGGTCATGCTGCTGCATGTCTTCCTTTTCCACGTGCATGCCGGCCAGGCCGGCACCCTTGCCCAGCTGCGCCAGTTTTTCTTCGGTAAGCTGGTCGACGAACAGCATCACTGACGCCTGGCTTACCTCGCTGTCGGTGACGTCGCGGTCCGGGCGTACGGCTGCGGCACTGAGTACGGCCGGCCAGCCATTGAACAGCACGAAACGGGTTATCTGCTCGCGGGGAATGGCCGCCGCACGGGCCAGGTCGATGATCGGCTGCAGCGGCGCATCTATATAGGTGTTGGCGCCTGCCTGG
Source organism: Pseudomonas sp. TSO6 (assembly GCF_056098905.1). Lineage (NCBI taxonomy): Bacteria > Pseudomonadati > Pseudomonadota > Gammaproteobacteria > Pseudomonadales > Pseudomonadaceae > Pseudomonas > Pseudomonas sp. TSO6. The sequence continues at coordinate 21,820 of NZ_JBLZWV010000016.1, forward strand.
CTGGGTTGTCCTTTGAACAAGGCATAGGTGGTGCGGTCGTTTTCCACCACGAACACACCTTCGTAGCCGCTGGCGCTGTACAGCGACTCGCCTATGTTCTTTTCCTCGTAGGCCCACTTCCAGTCGGCATTCCCCGCCAGGTGCTCGAAGGCCGCATCCCATACGGCATAGCTGGACAGAAACTGGCGTGAGGCCAGCAGCCGTTGCTCCAGCGCCTGGGTCGCATGAAAGGCGCTACGCTGGCGCTCCTGTTGGTCAAGCGTGGTCGCAATATTGAACAGCGCTCCGAGGGTGACCAGGCAGGCCAGCCCGAAAACAGCGCTGAAACCGGCAATCAGGTGGCGTACCTGAAAGCGCGGCGTGGGGCTTGCGGGTGGTAGGTTGGCGGTCCTGGCCATGCGCGAGCAGCTCCTTCAAGCAGCCCCCACCGGGCAATCAGGCAGGAGGTTCAATCAGGATAGGCCAGCCTGAGCGTCGCAGCCTCGCCGCGGGCAAAATTGACTTGGTCACGGCCTGCGTGCTTGGCGGTGTAAAGCGCCTTGTCCGCCTGTTCAAGCCAGTGTTCCGGGGACTCGAGGCCAGCCTCGAAAGCTGACAGGCCGATGCTGAGGCTGATGCGCAGGTGCGGCAACTGCGGGTTACGGTAGTTGGCGACCCGTTCGCGCAGGCGCTCCATGGCGAGGCAGGCCTGAGCTTCGCTGGTGTCCGGGAGGATGACGCAGAACTCGTCGCCGCCGTAGCGACCGGCCTGGTCGCCATCGCGCAGGTTGCGCCGTAGCTCGGCACTGAGCTGACGCAGTACACAATCTCCGACCACATGGCCGAAGGTGTCGTTGATGGTCTTGAAATGGTCGATGTCGATGAGGGCAATGACCGCGCCTCCCTGTTGTTGTTTACAGGCGTGGAACTTCAGCAGCAGCAGGTCTTTCCAGGCGCCATGGTTGAGCAGCCCGGTCAGACTGTCTGTGAGGGTCAGGGCGCTCAGCCGGCGCTTGTGGTCGGCCAGCTTGATCGCCAGTTGGTAGCACACCCAGCCCAGGGCCAGCGGGTACAGCGTCAGCATCGGCAGGCAGGCATAAACCTGCAGGGGCGTGGCGTTCAGCTGCAGGCCGGGGCCGAGCGCCAGGACGGCGACAAGCATGCCGGCCAGCTGGGCCAGCGCCCCGCGCACGACCATCCGCTTGCCGCCGGCAGCGACGTTATTCATGGTCATCATCGACAGCACGGTCACACTGGGCAACGGGTTGAAGTGCATGGCGGCGGCCCAGAACCCGCCCATCAGCGAATCGAGCAGCAAGTTGCGCTGTTCTGCCTGATAAGGGGTTGTCGAGCGGCTAGCCCAGAAGTAGGCCACGTGCGGCCACAACAGCCCGTTGAACAGCACCAGCACCCATACCCAGACAGGCGGCGTCAGCGTAGCCATGCCGGCCATGACGCTGAACAGGCCGATACCCAGGCCGATAACGCGTGGCAGGTAGATGCGCTTGACGAATGTAAGGCCTTTGCCGCTGCGGTTGTCCATCATGCTCATTGTTCTTCTGCCGGGGTGCCGTTTATCGCATAACTCACGTGAATATTGTTGAACACAGTTTCATCGGCGAAAAATGATCTTACAAGCCAATTCACGGTTGATGCGATCACTGTGGGGTAACATGAAGGCTTTCCTGTTGCTTGGAGTGCTGCTGATGGTCCCTTTGGCCAACCACGCCGGCGAGCCGGCACCCCAGCAGGATGGGCGTTTCCATAACCAGGCGGTGCGGCCGCAGGATGGCGTGCTGAAAAAGCTGCGCATCGGGCTCAAGTACCTGTTCCTGCGCAAGCCGCCGCAAACCCGGCCAGCCACGCCAATCAGCCTCCAGCCCATGACCCGCCAGCAGGTGCTCGATGCCCCGGACCACAGCTTATGGCGCTTGGGGCATTCCACGGTATTGCTGAAATTGCGCGGGCGCTTCTTCATCACCGACCCTGTGTTCGCGGAGCGCGCCTCGCCCGTGCAATGGGCGGGCCCCTTGCGCTTCCATGCGCCGCCGCTGGCATTGGACCAGTTGCCACCGCTGGCTGCGGTAGTGCTGTCGCACGATCACTTCGACCACCTCGACGAACAGGCCATTCGCCAGCTGGCGCCGCACACCGGGGTGTTTCTGGCGCCACTGGGTGTGGGCGACCTGCTGATGCGCTGGGGCGTGGCCCCTGCGAAAGTGCGGCAGCTGGATTGGTGGCAGGAAAGCGTGGTGGAAGGCGTGCGCTTCGTCGCTACCCCGGCACAGCACTTTTCCGGGCGCGGGCTGCTGGACAGCAATCGGACGTTGTGGGCGTCCTGGGTGATTGTCGATGAGGATGTGCGGGTGTTCTTCAGTGGCGATACCGGGTACTTCGACGGGTTCAAGCAGATAGGTGAACGTTTCGGGCCGTTCGACCTGACCATGATCGAAACCGGCGCCTACAACGTCGCCTGGCCCGATGTGCACATGCAGCCGGAGCAGAGCTTGCAGGCCCACCTGGATTTGCGCGGGCGCTGGATGCTGCCGATTCACAATGGCACTTTCGACCTGTCTATCCACGGCTGGCAGGAGCCCTTCGAACGCATACTGACGCTGGCCAATCAGGCTCAGGTGCGCCTGAGTACGCCGCAGATGGGCGAGCGGGTCAGCCTTGGCTCACCGCATGCCGGGCAAAACTGGTGGCAGCCGCGGCCTGTGCGCCAGCGGGGCCAGGCGAACGAGCGCACAATGGCGGCACGCTGAGCTTCAATGTTTGTCGTCCCTGCTGCGCGAGGGCCGGTCCTGGTCGTCTTTCAATAGTTGCGAGGGCGGCTTGCCGCTGTCACTGCGTACCTGAGCATGGCTGATCAGGCCGAAGATAAAGCTGCCGCCAATGATATTGCCCGCCAGGGTCGGCAAGGCGAATTCCAGCAAGAAGCTGCGCCAGGTCTCATCGCCGGCCCAGACCAGATAAGACACCTCGACCGAGCCCACTACTATATGAGTGAAGTCGCCAAGGGCCATCAGGTAGGTGATCATCAGGATGATCCAGATCTTGGCGTGCTCCATGGACGGGATCATCCAGACCATGGTGGCGATCATCCAGCCCGAGACGATGCCCTTGGCGAACATCTGGCTGACGTCGTTCTTCATGACCTTGCGGCCAATCTCCAAAAAGGCCACATCCGTCTTGCTGTCGAAGATCGGCAGCTCCAGCATGACCCAGGCCACCAGTAGGGTGCCGGCCAGGTTGCCGAGCAGTACCACGCCCCACAGGCGCAACAGGCGACCGAAGTTGGCCAGGGTAGGGGAGGTCATGACGGGCAGCACGGCGGTGAGGGTGTTTTCGGTAAACAGTTGCTGGCGTGCCAGGATAACGGCAAGAAAGCCTGCGCTGTAGCCGATGCTGGCAACCACCTGGGCACTGTCGCCGTCCGGCAGGCGGGCGTAGAACAGCCCCATGGCCATCAGCGACAGGCCCATGGACAAGCCGGCGGCCAGTGCCGACCACCACAGCGCGGCGAGCGTACGCTCCAGCTCCTGGTCGCCCTGGTAGCGAATGATTTCGTGCAGCACTGCCGCCCGCGGCGGCTGGTTGTGGCTGACCTCCTGCTCTTCATCTGCAGACAGGCCCGGGGTTTTCTCGCTTTGCCCATCGCTCATGGCCGCTACGCTCCGTGGGGGTGTTTCATTACAGATCCGCTGCGCTTCCATTAGTTGCCAGGAGGCAGCGAAACACCTTTGGAAAGTTTTTTAGATCAAGGTGTTGACTCTAATTTCAAAGCGCGTATTATTCGCCACCTCGCAGCGACAAACGCTTCGGGGCAAGCGGTAAGTGTTTGAAGTTGTTAGCTTTCGAAAGGAAGCGGTTGTAAAAAACTTCAAAATAAACGCTTGACAGCAAATGAGGAAAGCGTAGAATGCGCGCCTCGGTTGAGACGAAAAGCTCTTAACCAAACGCTCTTTAACAAATTGAATCAAGCAATTCGTGTGGGTGCTTGTGAGTGCGGACTGATAGTCAACAAGATTATCAGCATCACAAGTGACCATGCGAGAAATCACATAGTCATTTGAGATTGCTGAGCCAAGTTTAGGGTTTCTTAAAAACCCAAGCAGTATTGAACTGAAGAGTTTGATCATGG
>NZ_JBLZWV010000017.1:0-711 GCF_056098905.1 Pseudomonas sp. TSO6
GTGCTGCGAAGAGGCCGGTAAGGCTAAAGATTATCTTCGGCTGCAATGGCCTCTTCGCAGCACAAGGCTGCTCCTACAGGGATCTGTGGTAAGTCGCCTCCCACAATTCGAGCCAGAAATATAGACGAGCGCGCTTTCAAAGCCTGAGCAAGACTGTTGGTTCTACAACGGCGCCAGCGCAGCACTGCGACAATATTGCAGTTACATTAACGTGACTTTCCAACGCCCACCCTACGTCAAGACTTTGATTCAGGGCATTCCTACCCCTGGACCGAGCGATGCCAGCGTACCGTGCTGCGCATTTCTGGATTTCCACCGTCCCATCACTTGAGGTAGCAAGCAAGATGGCCAAGGCCGCCGATGTCGTTGTGCAATGCCTGGAAAACGAAGGTGTCGAGTATGTATTCGGCATTCCCGGTGAAGAAAACCTCGACCTGCTCGAATCCCTGCGCAAGTCGAAGATCAAGCTGGTACTGACCCGTCACGAGCAGTCTGCAGGTTTCATGGCTGCCACCTACGGCCGCCTGACCGGCAAGACCGGCGTCAGCCTGTCGACCCTCGGCCCTGGCGCCACCAACCTGGTTACCGCCAGCGCCTACGCCTACCTGGGCGGCATGCCGATGATGATGATCACCGGGCAGAAGCCGATCAAGAAGTCCAAGCAGGGCCGCTTCCAGATCATTGACGTGTGCGGCATGATGGACCCCATCA
>NZ_JBLZWV010000018.1:0-17508 GCF_056098905.1 Pseudomonas sp. TSO6
TGCTGCCACTGCTGGAACACTGCATCAAGACCCCAGGCGTGCACGTGATCGACTGCCCGGTCGATTACAGCGAGAACGACCGCATCCTCAACAGCGAGCTGCGTGAGCGCGCGCTGGCGGTGTAAGCACCGAAGACTGTATCGCTGGCAAGCCGGCCCCTTCAGGTTTCTCAAGATCCTGTAGGTGCCGGCGGGTGCTGCATAACAACCCCCTCACGCATCTTGCAAATGCTCATGCTCAGGTTCTTCAACTCATGGAGAACACGAGAGCATGACAATTGGTTCTACACACAATCACCCCGCCAATCTGACCATCGACCCATCACTGCCGATGCAGCCGTGGGCCGCGCGTTTCCCTAACCCCCCAGATCTCTGCTTCGACTACCGCCGCTTGATCGAACAAGAGGGAGGCGTTGCACGGGCCACACAGCCCGAACATCGCATTTGTATTGTCGGCGCCGGCGTTACCGGATTGACTGCGGCCCGGGAATTATTGCGCTGTGGTTTTAGCCGTATCACCTTGATCGAGCAGTCCCGGCGTGTAGGCGGGCGACACCTGACAGTCGTGAACAGCTCTGCAAGCCACAAGCAACCTGTAGCTCCTTTTGAGATGGGGGCCATGCGCATGCCTTTCTTCAATAGGACAGGAGAATCACCTAAAGATGGCCGCTCGCTTATGGCGTATTACGCCAAGCTGTTTGAGCTGCGGATTTCTGATTTCCCCACATAGCTTTGTGCACGATGTCTATGCCTATCGATACAACGACAGCTACCCCGATGACTGCATTCTCCTCAGTTACACCTGGGAGGATGATGCAACGAAATTGGCAGCCTTCTCTGATGAGGAATTGGCGACCAAGTGCCTGAAGGAGCTCGATCGGATCCTTCTGCGGTGCACCAATGTGGGTGAGGCGATATCGCCCTACATCGATACTCGAAACATTCGCATACAGCGTTGGAGCACAGACCGAAATGCGCTCGGGTGTGCGAAATTGTATAGGGCAGGTACCTACTTTGATGCGGTGAGCCTGATGAAATACAACCGTGATCTGAGCGCGAGCTCAGGGTTGTATCTGGCTGGAGAGTCCTTCTCAGTTGACGCCGGGTGGACAGAGCCGTGTTTGCGCACGGCAATTGATACGGTCATCAACCTCTGCAACAACACTTCAGCGCAATTCAATGGCGGCTTTACCCTAGAGCACTACCCACATTATCAGCTTGGGAAATAGCGGCGTACGGGTCATTTTGTAGGGGGAGTCCTACTGCGATCATGTGATTTTCCTTCGGTCCCATAGGACCCCCCTGACTGTCCCTCCCAGGCCCAACATCGCTTTACTGGCGTCCTTCCAAAACAACCACAAAAAGGAAGCCGCCATGTCTGAATCCTGTTCCCCCGTCAGCCCTGTACGTATCGCTGTCATCCAGTACGATCCCCAGGTCGGTCTTGAGCATTGTGAGCGAAACCTGGATAGAGGGCTGGCACTGGCCCGGCGCGCAGCAGGCGAAGGCGCCAACCTGATAGTGCTGCCTGAGCTGGCCAATACCGGCTATACCTTCAACTCCCGCGCCGAAGCCTATGCCCATGCAGAGACGCTGCAGGACGGCCCCAGCCTGAAAGCCTGGGCGGATTTCGCAAAGGAGTACCAAGTTTACCTGGCCGCAGGTTTTTCCGAGCGCGACGGGCTGAAGCTCTACGACAGCGCCGTACTGTTTGGCCCTGAAGGCCGGCTCGGGCACTACCGTAAGGCTCATCTCTGGAACCAGGAAAAACTCTGGTTCACCCCCGGCGATCTGGGATTCCCGGTATTCGAGACGCCGATCGGACGTATCGGCCTGCTGATATGCTGGGACATCTGGTTCCCGGAAGTCCCGCGTCTGATGGCGGCGCAAGGCGCCGACATCATCTGCAGCCTCAACAACTGGGTATGGACCCCGCCACCATTGTTCGATGAAGCAGGGCGCTGCATGGCCTCGTACCTGACCATGACCGCAGCGCATGTCAACAACGTTTATATCGCCGCCGCGAACCGTGTCGGGAGCGAGCGGGGCGGGCGCTTCCTGGGGTGCTCGCTGATCGCCGGTACCAATGGCTGGCCGATTGGCGAAGTAGGCAGTGCAGAGTCCGAAGAAATTCTCTATGCGGATGTAGATCTGAGCAGTGCACGCTCGGCGCCGATCTGGAACACCCTCAACGACCTGCCACGAGACCGGCGTACCGACCTCTACGATGCCAGTCTTGGCTACCGCTTGCACGCGCCCATGCCACGTTGAGGAGTCGCAAATGAACACGCTACTCTTCTCAGGACAGCAGCGTTGGCCTGTGTTGATTTTTGCCTGTCTGCTGGTGGTGCTCGCTGCGAGCCTTGCCCATGGCCAATGGCCGGATTATGCAGTAATGGTGGCGACGCTCGATCAGCCCCTGAGCCGCTTGCGCTGGATCGTCGGTGATATCAGCGAAGTGGCATTCTACAAGCACGAGCTGCCCGCACTGGGCTTGCTGCTGGGCGCTTGCCTGGCGCACTGGGGCCATGTGCGAGGGTATCGCTGGCAGGGCTTTGCCATTTGCTATGGCAGCGGGTTATGGCCATGGGTGTTCACCAGTTCGTTCTTGGGCTTGCTGCTCAGCCACGCGTTGTGGGGCTGGACCTTGGCCAGTGGCGACTGGCAACCCACCTTCGTCGCTTTCGTGTCATTGCCGGCGGCCATGGTGTTGCTGTTTGGTGCGGGCTGGCGGGTGGCGATCACAGGGGCGGTACTGGGGGCTCTACTGGTCACACCGGCCAGCCTGCTGATAGTCAACTACCTGTGCTACCCCCTGCAGTTGCCCGTAGTGGTTGGCAATGTGAGCGGCATGGCGGTTGCCAGTGTCGTGGCCTTCATCCTGTGCAAGCGCTTTCCTTCATGGGTACGCCAAAGCCGCGTAGCCACCGTAGTGGCGCCGGTCGTCAACCCGCCAGACTACGGTGTGGTCTGGACCTTGCGGCGCGTGCTGGCCGATTTCAGCGAAGCGCCATTCTTCGGCAATGAACTGGCCAGCCTCGGGCTGCTGCTGGGCGTGTTGCTGGCTTACCTGTTGGCCCCGGCTGCACCGTCGTACGGTTCAATGTTGGTGATGCAGATAGTGGCCGGGCAGGCCTTGGCATCGCTGGTTGGGGTCGTATTCTGGCGAGGCCAGTGGCAAGCCCGTGGGTGGTACCCTACCTACATTCCGATTGTCTCGATCGTTCCGGCCGCAGTGCTGACGCATGGCGGCAGCTGGCAAGTGGTGGTGGCCAGCGCAGTACTGGGTGCGCTGGTGGCTCCGCCGCTGGCAGTGGCAATCACCCAGCGGTTGCCGGCTTATGTGCATGGCTACATCGGCAACGTGATGTCGATGGCCATCAGCACGTTGGCGATCGTGCCTCTGATCGGGTTACTTGTGGGGGGAGAAGCATGACTGAACATTCGAGCCTGCCCAGGCTGTCGATCGCTAGCCTGGGGGCACGGTCAGTATGCAGGCCCAGGCTGTTGGGTGTGGTGTGACGCCAACCCTGGGCTGCGAGCAGCAACTGCTTCAGGTGCCACAGTTGCGCGAGATGGCGCAGTTGAACGTTGCTTCATTGTGCCTGGTCCCCAGTGCATCGCTGGACTTCGCGACGCTGCTGGACGTGCTGGCATGGGCCCGGTGCGAGGTGGAGCGCGGAGCCCAGGCCTTGGTAGTGAGCCAAGGGACCGATAGCCTGGAGGAGTCGGCTTATTTCCTCGATCTGCTATGGCCATTCGATGCGCCATTGGTGATGACCGGTGCCATGCGCTCGGCCAGCCAGCCGGGCAATGATGGGCCGGCCAACCTGTTGGCTGCGGCTCAGGTGGCATTGGCACAAGGCAGCTGCGGGCGAGGTGTGCTTGTGGTGATGAATGACCAGGTCCATCGCGCGGCAAGGGTTCGCAAGACGGCCAGCATGGCGATAGCCGCGTTCGAGTCGCCGGGATGTGGCCCATTGGGCGAAGTGGTGGAGGGGAAAGTGGTCTATCGCCATCCGCCAGCACGAGGGGAAGTGCTGCCCGTACCGCATCGCACCGACCAGCGCGTTGCCCTGCTGGAAGCCTGCCTGGACGCAGACACGGCGCTGCTGCAGGCTGTGGCTCCATTGGGTTATGAAGGGTTGGTCATTGCCGGCTTCGGCGCTGGGCATGTTGCCGCTAGTTGGTCCGATGTGCTGGAACAGCTGGCGCCCACCTTGCCCGTAGTTGTTGCCACACGCACAGGTAATGGGCCTACCGCCCGGGCAACCTATGGGTTTGCGGGCGCAGAAATCGACCTGCAGAAAAAAGGCGTATACATGGCAGGGCACCTCTGCCCGCGCAAATGCCGAATCTTGCTGTGGCTGTTGATTGGCACCGATAGGCGACATGAGTTGCACGACTGGTTGCACGCCTGAACCATCTGCCCGCGCGGTAGTTCACGCGGGCAGCCCTTCCGGCGTTGCTGTGCTAGGGTGCACACACTTTTGCTTCCCAGGATTCTCACCCATGCTCCCCGTACTCAGCGAAAAAGAACTCGACCGTCTCGAAGACCTGTTGATCACCTACGGCAACGACTATTCCGTGCTGAACCTGGCCGAACTCAATGGCTTTTTCACCGCGCTGGCCAGTTCGCCGGTCGCCGTCTTCCCGGAGCAATGGCTGCCCGCAGTGGCCGGTGGCAAGGTGCCGAAGTTCAAGAAGCCTGCGCATGAAGAAGCGTACACCGCGTTGATGTTGCGCTATGCCAATCAGGTGAAAGAGGCATTGACTGAAGACGTCGACCACTTCGAGCCGCTGTTCGAGGAAAGCGAGGGTGAGGGTGGCACTGTGATCGTCATGGAGGAGTGGTGCTTCGGCTATATGCGCGGCACCCAGATTGCCGGTTGGGGCGAGTTGCCGCTGGAGCAGGACCTATTGCTCAAGGCCATTTCGCTACACGGGCTAGAGGACAACTTCGAGCTGCTGGACCAGATGAGCGAAGCCGATATCCAGGCCTGCGTTCCGCAGGTAGTTGAGGCCGCACGGGGGCTGTTCCGGTATTTCAAGAAGCTGCACTGACCTGATATTCGTTGGCTCGCGGCCCCTGCACTTACCTGCACATCTTTTGGAAACCATTATTGCGCCCCGCGAAATTATGGTTTCCCTTGTGCACTGATTCTGCTGCCAGCCGATCCAGTGCAGCATAGGTTCCACCAGCCCATCCCGGTGCTGATCAGGAGCCAAACCCATGTCGAACCCTATCAAGCTCTACAACTTCCCCAAGTCTGGCCACGCCCATCGCATCGAATTGATGCTCTCGCTGCTCAACCTGCCCACCGAGCTAGTGTTCGTCGACCTGGCCAAAGGCGCGCACAAGCAGCCGGATTTTCTGGCCCTCAACCCGTTCGGCCAGGTTCCGGTTATCGATGACAACGGCACGGTGATCGCCGATTCCAATGCCATCCTCGTCTACTTGGCCAAAAAGTACGACAACGGTACCTGGCTGCCCGAAGAACCCGCTGCCGCCGCCCGTGTCCAGCGCTGGTTGTCGGTGGCTGCAGGCCCGCTGGCCTTTGGCCCCGCTGCTGCGCGCCTGGTGACCGTGTTCGGCGCTGCGTTCAACACAGACGAAGTCATTGCCCGTGCCCATACCCTGCTCAAGGTGATCGACGCCGAGCTGGCCACGGCGCCATTCCTGGCGGGCAGCACGCCCACTATCGCCGACATCGCCAACTACTCGTACATCGCCCACGCCCCCGAAGGCAACGTGTCGCTGGAGCCCTATGCCAACGTGCGCAGTTGGCTGGCACGGATCGAGTCGCTGCCGGGCTTCGTGGCCATGCCACGCACTGTGATCGGGCTGCAGACCAGCGCCTGATACCTCGCCTTCAAGAGGAACGCCACCATGCAACAGCCCCCGGACCACCGCCCCTCGCCCTGGCATGCGGGCGAGAAAACCCTGCAGGAAAAGGTCGGTGTAGCAGAACGCATGGAGGCGTTCGGGCAAAAGGTCATTCGTGACTACATGCCCGACCAGCACCGTAGTTTCTATCACCAGTTGCCGTTCATGGTGGCCGCCAGCGTGGACGTTCTTGGCCGGCCTTGGGCCACCCTTCTGGAAGGGCCGGAAGGGTTCGTCAGCTCGCCCGACCCTCGCGTGCTGACGATCGACACCACGCTGCCAGCAGATGACCCCGCCACCCCGGGGCTGGTAGCCGGGCAGGCGGTCGGCCTGCTGGGTATCGAACTGCACACCCGTCGGCGTAATCGCATCAACGGGCAGATCCGCCAGGCTGCAGAAGGACAACTGCAGGTGAGGGTGGAGCAGTCGTTCGGCAACTGCCCGCAGTACATCCAGTTGCGTGACTACACCCGCGTTGCCGAGCCCGCCCAGGCGCGTGTCGATGCGACCACACTGGATGCCACAAGCGTCAGCCTGATCCAGGCTGCCGACACGTTCTTCGTCGCCAGCTATGTCGAGCAAGGTGACGGCCAGCGCGCTGTGGATGTTTCTCACCGTGGCGGCCGGCCAGGGTTCGTCAAGGTCGAGGGCAATCGGCTGATCATTCCGGACTACGCGGGCAACCTGCACTTCAACACCTTGGGCAACTTGTTGGTGAACCCGCGGGCCGGCTTGCTGTTCATCGATTTCAGCAACGGCAATGTGCTGCAGCTGTGCGGGCGTGCAGAGGTACTGCTGGACAGCCCGGCCATCCAGGATTTCGAAGGTGCCGAGCGGCTGTGGACGCTGGAGGTGGAGCAGGTAGTGTGGCGCCCGGCGGCGGTTTCCCTGCGCTGGGCGTTCAAGGAATACGCACCGACCAGCCTGATGACTGGCACCTGGGCCGAGACCGACGCACGCCTGCAGCAACGCCAGTTGCAGCGCCAATGGCAAGCCTGGCGTGTGCTGCGGGTGGAGCAGGAGAGCCGCGAAATCCGCTCGTTCTACCTTGAGCCGCCCAGTGATAGCAGTGTGACCTTTGCGCCAGGGCAACATATTCCGGTGCAAGTGCAGATCGACGGTGAGGCCGCGATGATCCGGACCTACAGCTTGTCGAGCGCACCGTCCGATGGCTACCTGCGTATCAGCGTAAAAGCGCAGGGGCCCGCCTCTCGGCACCTGCATGAGCGCGTCAAGCCAGGGGATGTGCTGGATGTGCGCTCGCCTATGGGCAGTTTCACGCTGGATGAGCAGAGTACACGCCCGCTTGTGCTGATTGGCGCGGGCGTGGGTGTCACGCCATTGCTGGCCATGCTGCGTGAGCAGCTGAACAAAGGGCAGGCACGGCGCATCCATTTATTCCATGGCGCCCGCAGCCTGGCCGACCTGCCATTCGGGCAGGAGCTGGCAAGCTTGCGGCAACAGGCCGGCGCCTTGCTGCACGTTCATCGCGCCCTGAGCCAGCCAGAAGACCATGCCGTGGCCGGGCAGGATTATGAGTTTACCGGCCGGCTTGGCATCGAGCAGGTCAAGGCGACGCTGGCGCTGGACGACTACGATTTCTACCTGTGCGGCCCGGGCAGCTTTACTCAGGACCTTTACGAAGGGCTGCGCACGGTGCATGTGCCGGACGCGCGCATTCACGCTGAAGCCTTTGGCCCGTCGACGCTGCGGCGGCACACGGATGCAGGCCAGCCCACCTTGCAACAGCCGCCTGCGGCCAGCGAGCCAGTACCTGTGTACTTCGCGGCGTCGGCCAAGGAGGCGCGTTGGGCACCTGGCAGCGGTACCCTGCTGGAGCTGGCCGAGGCGCGTGGGTTGGCGCCGGAGTTCAGTTGCCGGGGTGGGTCGTGCGGTACCTGCAAGACCAGGTTGGTGAGCGGCCAGGTGCATTACCCGAACCCACCGGCAGAGCTGCCGGAGGCGGGATCGGTACTGATCTGTTGTGCGGTACCGGGGCGGGTTGAGGAGGGGATACAGGCGCTGGTGCTGGATATCTGATATCCCTGTCCGGGCCTCTTCGCCGGCAAGCCAGCTCCCACAGGGATTGCACATACCTAGAGCTCAATGCGGTCGAGGTGGGAGCTGGCTTGCCGGCGATGAGGCCAAGGCAGGCACCACAAAGCGCCCGGATAACCGATAATCCCGGCACCCCCAAATACCCAGGAGCCCGCATGGACCAGATCCACCTGATGAAGGTGTTCGTCGCGGTAGGTGAGCTGGAGAGCTTCGCCGCCGCCGCGCGCCGCCTGGACATTTCCCCGGCCGCCGTCACCCGCGCCGTCAGCGCCTTGGAGGACCAGCTTGGCGTGAAGCTGCTGCTGCGCACCACCCGCAGCGTGCGCCTTACCGAAGCCGGCGGCCGCTACCTGGAGGACACCCGGCACATCCTGGCCAGCATCCACGAGGCCAACGAGGCGGCCGCTGGCATCAACGCCACCCCCAAAGGCGACCTGGCAGTTACCGCCCCGATCCTGTTCGGCAAGAAGTTCGTCATGCCCTGTATCGTTCGCTACCTGCAGCAGTACCCGGACGTCGATGTTTCCGCCTACTTCCTCGACCGTGTGGTGAACATGGTCGAGGAGGGCATGGACGTGGCCGTGCGCATCGGCCCGTTGCCCGACTCCGGGTTGAAGGCATTGCGGGTCGGCAGGGTGCGGCGCATGTTGTGTGCGTCACCCGACTACCTGGCGCGCCATGGCGTGCCGAAGCATCCCTCCGACCTGGCCGGGCATGCGGTGATCGGCACCACCAACCTGTCGCCCCGGGCAGGCTGGCGCTTTGGGGTGACAGAAGAGCCAACCTTGGTGCGCATGAAGCCGCGCTTGACGGTGACCAGCAATGACGGGGCGATTGCTGCCGCCAGCGGCGGGCTGGGGATTGCCCGCCTGTTGTCGTACCAAGTGGCCGATGAGCTGGCCGGTGGGCAGTTGCAGGTGATCCTGGCGGAGTACGAGGAGGCGCCCTGGCCGATTCATGTGTTGCATCGCGAGAGCAAGTACGGCTCTGCCAAGGTCAGGGCCTTCATCGACATGCTAGCGCAGGCGCTGCGGGCCCAGCAGCTGGACTGAGATCGTACAACGCAAGGTGAAACATTAAGAAATAATAAGTGTTGTACGACGACCTATGACATGGCACTCTTCCGCCTGAAACAATTTGTCGCAAATATCGCTGCCGGTGTTCGCGCCAATTGCTCGCCACACTAAAAACAAGAAACTCAGGTGAACCATGAAGATGAAAGGCATCCGTTGGTGGATGGTCAGCCTTGTCACGGCTGGGCTCGTCGTCAACTACCTCGCCCGCAACACCCTCTCGGTGGCCGCCCCCACCTTGATGACCGACCTCTCCATCAGTACCGAGCAATACGCCAAGATCGTTGCCAGTTGGCAGGTGTGCTATGCCCTCATGCAGCCGGTAGCCGGCTGGTTCATCGACTTCATCGGCACCAAGCTGGGCTTTGCCGTGTTCGCCATGGCCTGGTCGCTGGCATGTGCTGGCGCCGCCCTGGCCACCGGTTGGCAGAGCATGGCCTTCATGCGCGGGTTGCTGGGCATGACCGAAGCCGCTGGCTTGCCGGCCGGGGTCAAGGCTACCACCGAGTGGTTCCCGGCCAAGGAGCGCTCGGTGGCGATCGGCTGGTTCAACATCGGCTCGTCGCTTGGCGCCTTGCTGGCGCCGCCGCTGGTGGTGTGGGCGATCCTGCACAGTGGCTGGCAGCTGGCGTTTGTGATCGTTGGCGCCTCGGGCATTGTCTGGACCCTGCTGTGGATGCTGTTGTACAAACACCCGCGCGACCAGAAGCGCCTGAGTGATGAAGAGCGCGACTACATCCTGGCCGGCCAGGAAGCGCACTTCAAACAGGACAGCCGCGAGAAGGGCGCTTGGAAGCGCATTTTCAAGGCCCGCAACTTCTACGCCATCGCTTCGGCGCGGATCCTCTCCGAGCCCGCCTGGCAAACCTTCAACGCCTGGATTCCGCTGTACCTGATGACCGAGCGGCACATGAACATCAAGGAAGTGGCGATGTTCGCCTGGCTGCCGTTCCTGGCTGCCGATATCGGCTGTGTGCTGGGCGGGTATCTGAGCCCGCTGTTCCACCGCTACTTCAAGGTGTCGCTGTTCACCTCGCGCAAGATGGTGCTGGTGTTCGGTGCCAGCTGCATGATCGGCCCGGCCTGCATCGGCCTGGTGGAAAGCCCGTATACGGCGATCCTGCTGCTGTGCATTGGCGGGTTTGCCCACCAGACGCTGTCAGGGGCGTTGTACTCCATCACCTCCGACTCGTTCAGCAAGGACCAGGTGGCCACGGCGACCGGCATGGGCGGCATGTGCGGTTACCTGGGGGCAGCAGCGTTTACCCTGGTGTTCGGCATTCTGGTCACGCAGATCGGTTACAGCCCGCTGTTCGTGGTGCTGGCGGCGTTCGATATCGTGGCAGCAGTGCTGGTGTGGAAGGTGGCCCGGGAGGTGCGTGGCGAGCCTTCGGTCACGCCGATGGCAAACCCGACCGGGGCATTGGCATAAGGCTTGAAATTTCGGGGCCGCTTTGCGGCCCATCGCCGGCAAGCCAGGCTCCCACAGGTACTGCACAAGGCTTGAGGTCTATACGATCAAGTGGGAGCTGGCTTGCCGGCGATGGGCTGCGCAGCAGCCCCAATCAAGGCAACACAATCAAAGCGGCCGATACTGCAACCGGAGCACCAGTCTCATCCCTTCCCCCTGCTCCCACAGGTACTGCACAAGGCTTGAGGTCTATACGATCAAGTGGGAGCTGGCTTGCCGGCGATGGGCTGCGCAGCAGCCCCGATCAAGGCAACACAATCAAAGGGGTCGATACTGCATCCTGAACCCCAGGCTCCTTCCTTCCCCCTGCCGCAACAACCGCAACCCCGGCCGCCCTGGCAGGTGATGCGCATTGACCGGGTGGCTTACCGGTTCAAAGCAGAAAAACCCTTGCCCCTGCGGGCAAAACAGCAAGAAGTGCTCAGCCCCGCTGGCACTGCACGCCAGTCGATAACCCGCGCTTGGCTGTTCGATCACACACTCTCCCGGCCAGCCACTGAAGGCGTGATCGACCACCGTCTCGGGCAAACGCCCCAGGGCATTGAAACACCACTGCTCGGGCACCTCGGCCTGGTACGACGGCAACCGCCCGTCCTCTGCCAGCCATACCTTGCGCGCCACTGCATATAGCTGGGTATCGGGATACCGCGGGAAGTAAGGATGCAACCCCAACCCATACCAGGTAGCTGGTTCATCCAGGTGCGTCACATGCAGGTCCAGGCTCAGGCAGCCATCCTGCAGGTGCACATCCAGCGTGGCTTGGTAGGCAAACGGCACTGCACTGTCCAGCGTCAACCGGGCCCGTCGTTCACTGTGGTGTTCTACCTGCCAGGCCTGTTGCCAGGCACTGCCATGAATCGGGTAAGGGTCATGGCCGGTATTGGGCGCCAATGCCTGCCAGCCTTCCGGCCGGGCAAAGCCACCCTCGGCAATACGGTTGGACCATGGCGCCAGCGGGTAACAGGCCAGGCGTCGCGGGGCGCCACTGGCCAGCGCGGCCGGGTCAGAATGGCGCAGCAGCGCTTGCCCGGTCGCTTGCACTTCCCAGTTGACCAGGCTGGCGCCCAGCTCCGGAGCCAGGCTCAGGCGGGTCAGGTGGTCCTGCAGGTGCAGTTCGGTCACAGCCATTCAAGGCTCCTTTCAAATGAACAATCAACTGGCCCGACGGTAGGTGAGCAGCACGATGCCGCACACCACCACGGCACCGCCGAGTAATTGCAGGGTACCGAGCTGCTGGTCGAGCAAGGCCCAGCCCAGCAGCAGCGTGGCGATGGGTTCGACGTTCATCACCGGTGCGTTCTGCGCCATGTTCAGCCTTGGCACACACACGAATAGCAAGGTGAAGGCCAGGCCATACAGCACCACCAGGCTGGCTAAAGCCACCCAGCCACTGCTGCTGCCCGGCAGTGACAAGCCGGACGGCATCACGCCGCTTGCGCCTGCAACCAGCATGCTGGAGAACACGATCAGCAAGGTCAGCAGGCTGCGCACGGGGCCGCGCACGCTGGCCAGTTTGTGGTCGGTGATCCACAACGCGCAGGCGAAAGCACAGGCAGCGCCGAACGCCAGGCCGACCCCTAGCGCCCAGTGCGGGTTGGCCGTGCCGCTGTCGGCAAGGCGTGCCGGCACATCCAGCGCCAGCACCAGGCCGCACAGGATCAGGCCCATGAACAGCACAGTGCGGCCGGTGGGGCGTGCGCCGCCCAGCGCCCAGGTAAGCAGCGCCAGCAGCATCGGGAAGGTGTTGCCCACCAGCAGCGCCAGGGCTACCGGAATGCGCGCCACCGCCGAGTACAGGCACAGGCTTTGGGTGGCGATCAGCAGGCCCAGCAGCAGCTGCCAGTGCCGGGTGCCTGCCGGCAGGCCCAGCGCCTGGCGTTGCCACAACAGCAGGCAGGCCAGTGCCAGCAAGGTGATGCCTGAGCGGCAGAGAATCGCCAGCAGCACGCCGGTGCCGTCATCGAAGGCGATGCGCGCGGCGATGTGGTTGCCGGCGAATGAACAGGCCAGCAGGGCGAGCAGGGCGATGGCCAGTTTGCGCGGGAATAGAGGTACAGCCGAGGAGGGAACAGCCATGTGCAGGATCCATTTGCAGAAAGAACCAGAGTGCTGCTTTACAGCCCATCGCCGGCAAGCCAGCTCCCACAGGGCTTGCGCAGGGCTGGAAGGCTGCACAATCCTGTTGGAGCTGGCTTGCCGGCGATGGGGCGCAGAGCGGCCCCGATTGCAGTTAAAGCACCACGCTAGGCAGCCACAGGGAGATGGCCGGAATGTAAGTCACCGCCATCAGCACCAGGAACAGCGCCAGGTAGAACGGCAGCAGCGCCTTCACCGTCGACTCGATGCTCACCTTGCCGATGGCCGAGCCCACGAACAGCACGGCGCCCACCGGTGGTGTTATCAGCCCGATTCCCAGGTTCACCAGCATGATCATGCCGAAGTGCACCGGGTCCACACCAATACCGGTAATCACCGGCAGCAGGATCGGCGTGAGGATCAGGATTAACGGCGCCATGTCCATCACCGTGCCCAGCAGCAACAGCATGAAGTTGATGCACATCAGAATCACGTAGCGGTTGTCCGACAGGGTCAGGAACGCCGTGGTGATCTTCGACGGGATCTGCATCAGCGTCATCACGTAGCCGAAGCTGGCGGCAAAGCCGATCAGGATCATCACGATGGAGATGGTCCGTACCGTGCGGTGCATCAGCTTGGGCAGGTCGCGCCACTTGTAGTCGCGGTAGATGAACATGGTCACGAAGAATGACCATACCACTGCCACGGCTGCCGATTCGGTCGCGGTGAACACGCCCGACAGGATGCCGCCGAGGATGATGACCATGGCCATCAGGCCCCACAGCGCCTCACCGGCAATTTTCAACGCCTGGCGCAGCGGGATCACTTCGCCCTTGGGGTAGTTGCGCTTCTTCGCGAAGATCAGGCACAGGCCCATCATCACCGCGCTCAGCAGCAAGCCGGGCATCACCCCCGCCATGAACAGCGAGGCAATGGATACCGTGCCGCCCGCCGCCAGCGAGTACAGCACCGAGTTGTGGCTGGGTGGGGTCAGCAGCGCTTGCACCGAGCCACTGACGGTCACGGCGGTGGAGAACTCGCGCGGGTAGCCTTTACGTTCCATCTCCGGGATCAGCACCGAGCCCACCGAGGCGGTGTCGGCCACCGACGAGCCGGAAATTGCACCGAAGAAGGTCGAGGCCATGATGTTGACCAGCGACAGCCCGCCACGCACGAAGCCCACCAGCACCCCGGCAAAGGCCACCAGACGCCGTGACATGCCGCCTTCGGCCATGATCGCGCCGGCCAGCACGAAGAATGGAATGGCCAGCAGCGAGAACTTGTTAACCCCACTGGCCACCTGGATCATCATCGCCTGCAGCGGGATGTCGATCCACCAGGCGCCGATCAGCGCCGACAGGCCCAGGGCGTAGGCCACCGGCATGCCCAGCAGGATGAGTGCAATGAAACTGCCCAACAGAATGAACGCATCCATTTATGCCGCTCCTTCGCTTTCTTCTACGTGGTCGAAACGCACCACCTTGCGGTGGCTCTGGTCGCCCATCAGGAGTTTTTCCAGCACAAAGACCAGGGTCAGCACGCCACCGACCGGGATCGGCGCATAGGTCATGCCCACCCGCACACCCGGCAGGGATGCCAGAAACTGGTTCCAGGTAGTGATGCACAGCTTGGTGCCGTAGTAGGTCATGAACACGCATACCAGGATCATCAGGACCTGCACCAGAAGCGCGACCATGCTGCGCTGCAGCGGTGGCAGGCGATCGGTGATCATCGCCACCGCCATGTGCGCCCCGGCCCGGTAGCTGGCAGCGGCGCCGACGAAGGTGAACACCACCATCAGCAGGATGGCCACCGGCTCCGGCCAGCTGGAGCCGGTACCGAGCACGTAACGGGCAAAGATGCCCCAGGGAATGATCAGCGTCATGGTCAGGATCGACAGGCCGGCGATCCAGATACAGGCGCGGTACAGCGTGTCGTTTACACGCAGGAAGAGGTTTTTCATGGGCATCACCAAAGCGGCAGGGCGGCGGGCGCCGCACTGCCGAGGTCGATTGGGCTGGGGCCGCTGTTACTGGACGGCGTCGATACGCTTCATCAGGTCGGCGTACGGCGCGCCGTACTTCTCGCGTACCGAAGCGGTGGCGTCATAGAACGGCTTCTTGTCGACGGTAATGAACTCGACACCAGCGGCCTTGAGCTTCTCTTCGCTGGCGGCGGACTTGGCGTCCCACAGCGCGCGCTCTTCCATCTGTGCTTCACGCGCCACCTTCTTCACCAACGCCTGCTGCTCGGGGCTGAGCTTGTTCCAGGTGGTCTTGGACATCACCACGGGTTCCGGCAGGATCAGGTGGCCGGTCAGGGTGTAGTACTTGGCGCTCTGGAAGTGGTTGTGCTCAAGCAGGGTGGGCGGGTTGTTCTCGGCGCCATCGATCACGCCGGTTTGCAGGGCGCTGAAGATTTCCCCGGTGTCCATGGCGATGCCGTTGCCGCCCATGGCGTTCATCATGTCGATGAACAGCGGGTTGCCCTGTACGCGAATCTTCATGCCCTTGAGGTCTTCCAGGCTGCGTACCGGCTTTTTCGTGTAGATGCTGCGCGAGCCCCCGTCCATCCAGGCCAAAGCCACCAGGTTGAAGTCGGAGTTGGTGATCTTGTCGAGGATTTCCTGGCCGATCTCGCCGTCGATGATCTTGCGCATGTGATCATGGTCGCGGAACACGAACGGCATGTTGAACACGTTCACATCCGGTACTACCGGGCCGACGATCCCTAAGCTGACGCGGGTCATCTGCACCGCACCGATCTGCGCCTGTTCGATCACTTCCTTTTCCGAGCCCAGCACACCGCCGGCGAACATCTTGAAGGTGATGTCGCCGTTGCTGGCCTGCTCGAGTTTTTTGCCCATGTTCTGCTCGGCGACCACGGTCGGGTAGCCGGCCGGGTGAATTTCGGCGAACTTGATGTCCAGTGCCGAGGCGGGCATGGCCACGCTGAAGGCGAACGGGAGTACGGCAAGGAGCAGCTTGCGTTTGAACGTCATGATGAAACTCCGTGGTTTTTATTATCCGGTTTCGTGTGTGCAAGTGTGGGTGCGGCAGAGGGCGTCAGCCCCGGTAGGCAGGTTCCTCCAGGCCCTTGGTGTCAGGGTTGAGGGCAAATACCCCGCCCGCCAGGGGCTGGTCACTGAGGTCTGTGCCTGTGGGGCGGATCGAGGTGACGTAAAGGGTGTCGAGGTTGGCGCCACCAAAGGCGCACATTGCCGGCTTTTTCACCGGCACGCTGAGCGAGCGGTCGAGGCGCCCGTCAGGGGTGAAACGGTGAACTTGCCCGGCGTCGTTGCCGCAGATCCAGTAGCAGCCATCCTGGTCGATAGCGGCGCCGTCGGGGCGCCCAGGGTAGCCGCGCATGTCGACGAACAGCCGCTTGTTATGAGGCGTGCCGCTGTCGATGTCGTAGTCGAAAGCCCAGACCTTCTGCACGTTTGGGTGCGAGTCGGACAGGTACATGCGTGTGCCGTCGGGGCTGAAAGCCAGGCCGTTGGGCACGATCATGCCGTCTTGCAGCAGGTGCAGCTGGCCTTCTCCATCATGGCGGTACAGCGCACCCACATGAGCACCTTGCTGCATGTCCAGCAGCATGGTCCCGGCCCAGAAGCGGCCCTGGCGGTCGCAGCGCCCATCGTTGAAGCGCATGCCGGCCTGGGCGTGCGGCACGCTGCTGAGCAGGCGCTTATCAAGGCTGCCATCGGGCTTGGGCTGCAGCTGAAAAATGCCGCTTTCCATGCCGGCGACCCAGCCCTGGCCGCTGCGCGCGATGCAGGCCAGCATCTCGTCGCCCTGCCAGACCTGGTGCTTGCCATCGGCCGCCTGCCAGCGGTGCAACTGACGGGCGGGGATGTCGACCCAGTACAGGGCCTGTTCGCTGGGGTGCCATACGGGGCTTTCGCCGGTGCCGTTGCGGGCGTCGACGATCAGTTCACAGTTCATGGCCGTGCCTCCTGGCGTGCGTGGGTTCAGTTGAACGGGCCGGCCACGGCGAAGGCGCCGCCCTGGTAGACCATGCTCGGGTCATCGGCGGCAGGCGCCGGTTGGGCTTCCACAGCGGCGCGGAAGCGCTCGGAGCTGTCCTTGGGCTCATAGCCAAGGTGCTCGGCATAGCGGTTGTCCCACCACACGGTGCGGTTATCGGAGGCGCCGTAGACGATGGTGTGGCCAACGTCGGGCGTGAACAACCCGCGCTCGATCAGTTGCACCAGGTCGTCGTAGCTCAGCCAGGTGCAGAGCATGCGCGGGTTTTGCGGTTGCGGGAACGAAGAGCCGATGCGAATGCTGACGGTCTCGATGCCGTAGCGATCGAAGTAGAAACTGGCTACATCCTCGCCGTAGCACTTGGACAGCCCGTAGTAGCTGTCGGGGCGGCGCGGCGAGTGGGCGTCGATGCGCTCGTCCTGGCGGTAGAAACCAATGGTGTGGTTGGAGCTGGCGAAGATGATGCGCTTCACGCCATGCTTGCGTGCGGCCTCGTAAACATGGAACACGCCGCAGATGTTTGGCCCGAGGATGTCTTCGAAGGAATGCTCGGTGGACACACCGCCGAAGTGGATGATGGCATCAACGCCGTCAACCAGCGCATGTACCGCAGCTTTGTCGGCCAGGTCGCAGGTAATCACCTCTTCATGCGGGCCTGCAGCAGGTGCCATCGGGCTGATATCGGAAAGGCGCAGGACCTCGGCGTAGCCTTGCAGGCGTTCGCGAAGGACCTTGCCCAGGCCGCCTGCGGCTCCGGTGAGCAGCAGGCGATTGAGGGGGGTAGTGGTCATGGCCGGCTCTTGTTGTTAATTGTTGTAGGTTGTCGTATGACTTTGCTGATTATTGGCGGTGGATTCGGCTATTGTCAATGAGGCCTGCGTCTCTTTATGGCCTGTCAGGGCCCTACCGCCGGCGAAGACCCGACCCCACGTACGCCACAAAGGCGGGACATACC